>VFZY01000001.1 GCA_016870915.1 Acidobacteriota bacterium
TACCTGGCGCACCCAGACCGCTTCGTCCGGCGCCCTCCCAAGCCTTTGCCCCTGCCATCGGAGGTTTGGATCAACAAGCCGGTCGACACCAGCCCAACAGACAGAGAGGAACGTCAGTAAATTCCCATGCCGGGTGTCTCAAAGTTGTTGACACGCGCCGGGCGCAGGCGTCGCGGAATGGGTATTTCTTTGTGCTGGACCGGGCGACGGGAAAGAACGTGGTGACAACGACGTTTGCCAAGGCGAATTGGGCCAAGGGTCTGGATGCCAAGGGGCAGCCGATTCCCGACCCCGCGAAGTACCCGCAGATCGACGGTGCGCTGGTGGCGCCGAATCAGGCGGGCGCGGCGAATTGGCCGCCGCCCAGCTTCAGTCCGGCAACCGGGCTTTTCTATGTGAACGCATCGAATGCCTATAGCGTTTACTACATCTACGACGATGAGGATAAGCCTGAAGGCTGGGGCGGCAACGACCGGGGCGGTTGGTCGGAGAGCATGCTGGAGGCGATCGACTACCGGACGGGCAAGGTGAAGTGGGCTCACAAGTGGGAGGGCCCGGGCGGTCCGCGCTCGGGCGTGTTGTCGACGGCGGGAAACCTGGTGTTCGCGGCGGACCCGAACAATAACTTCGTGGCACTGAATGCGACGACGGGGCAACCGCTGTGGCGCGCCAATCTGGGCGCGGGCATGAGCAACGCACCGATCAGCTATCTGCTGGATGGCACGCAATACATTGTTGTGGGGGCGGGCGATACGCTGTACGCGTTCGCGATGTACAAGTAGACCGGGTTAATCGAAGAGATTCATCTGGCGCAGGCGCAGGTAGCGCTGGCGTTCTTCGCTGGTGATGACGGGAATCCGCATGAGGACGCGGGCGTTGAACACGGAGGCGATGTGTTTGGCGGTGGTGCGCTCGGGGTCCGAGTCACTGATGGGAGGGCCGCCGGTGCGGTCGATCCATTGGCGGGTGGCGGAGTTGAGATTGTCTTCCAATTCGCGGCTGGCACAGCGCCAAACGCCATCGCGGAGGAATGCCTTCTGCTTCCGGATTTGGATCAACACGCTCATAGGGGGTAGTGTTGATTCTACAATCGATACCAGTGTTCGCGCACAGGCGCAACTTGAGCCGAGGCGTTGGCCCGGCGCGTTGAGACGGGGAGGTTCCGATTGAGTTCATTGTGGGAGAGCGACCAGGAGTTGTTCACGCTGGCGCGGCGGGAGCTTTTTGTGGCCGTGGTGGGCGATGTGATGGACAACTTGGGGCTGCGGAGGCAGTTCCTGCCGCCGCGGATTCAGGCGGCTCGGCAGGAGATGGTTCTGGTGGGCCGGGCGATGCCGGTGCTGGAAGCCGACGTGTTCGACGAGCACGGTTCGGCACATGGACTGTTGAGCGGACATGCTTTTGGCCTGATGTTCGATGCGCTGGATTCGCTGGGGCGGGATGAGGTGTACATCTGCACGGGCGCTTCGCCAACCTATGCGCTTTGGGGCGAGTTGATGACACTGCGAGCGCGGACGCTGGGCGCGGCGGGCGCGGTGCTGGATGGGTATCTGCGCGATATCAGGGGCATTCTGGAGCAGGACTTTCCGGTTTTTTCCTACGGGTCCTACGCGCAGGACCAGGGCCCGCGGGGCAAGGTGATCGACTATCGCATTCCGATTGAGATCGGGGGTGTGCGGATTGAGCCCGGCGATGTGGTGTTTGGGGATTGCGACGGCGTTTGCGTGGTGCCGCGGCGGGCCGAGGAGGACGTGTTCCGGGCGGCGTTGGAAAAGGCGCGTGGAGAGAAGAGGGTCCGCGAGGCGCTGGAACGCGGGATGAGCGCACGGGAGGCGTTTGAGACGTTCGGCATCCTGTAAGCGGGCGGCTACCGGCGGGCGGCCAGCACGGGTGGGCGCGCGGAGTGGTTCCTGCGGCGGGTGGCGGACTTGATGGCGTCACGGGTATACGAATAGCCGGCGTAGATCGCGTTGCCCCGCCAGATATCGCTGCGGAACGAGAGGACGGCGCGGCGGGCGTAGCGGAACATGGCGTGCCGACTGGCTGGCGCGGAGTGCGGTTCGTCGACGCCGGTTCGTGGGGCGTCGCAGCCGGCGACGGAGATCACGGCCAGACGCCCATCGGTGCGCAGCAGATCCTCATTGGCGTTGCGCAGTTCGTGTTCGAGAGCAGGCCTTTCCACAAGGAATGCCGCGGGCACACAGCCCGTGAATGCCAGATCATTGACGATCTTCGTCCGTTCGCGGTCGATCTCGGTGTCGATCAAATGGGTGACGGGGCGTTTGCGGGGCACCACAGCGATACCGATGTCTTCCGTGCCGGCAGCCACCCAGAAAGGCACACCGCCGGGACCGGCGCCCGCGGACCAGATGCGGATGTGGTGGCGTTTTGAGAACGTGTTCAGGCTCTTCTGGTATTCAAGCGCGGGGGGCTGATCGTTCAACAAGAGGGTGGACATGGGGGCCGTTCGATACGGGGTTACGAAGACGATGGAGTAGAGCGCCTGATAGGAACTACGGCGGTTGCGAGGATCCGCGGGAAGCCATCCGGCCGCTTCGAAGGCAGATCGAATGTCTTTTTCAAAGCCCGAGAACGCGAGGTTGAGGATATCCGCCGGCCGGCTCTGGCGGGCCGAAATGGTTCGGGCCGGAAGCGCCGCCGCCGCGGCCGCCAGCTGCGGATCAGCGTTGTCGGGCTGAGTGTGGAGTTCCCAGTTGTCCGGAAGAGACATGGATTGCTCAACTCGGATACGGAGTTCGGCCCCGGCCGGGAAGTGGATTTCCGGCTCCGGGATGGGCAGCAGAACGGTCTTGGCCGCCCACTGTTCCCAGGCGAAGAAGGGCGCCACCAGGAATCCCACACGCCAGGGAAAGCTGCCGGTGCGGTAGCTGAAGGCGTCGGTGGGGCGGACACCGCGGAGGCGGCCTTTGGCATCGACGGTTTCCTTGGCGGTGCCGGCCCCGGCCAGCCGCATGGGTACCTTCACCTGGACTCCGCCGGCGTTCAGGGTATCGAGGTTCAAATCGAGCGACGCCGACTCGCGGACAAAGCCCAGGCCCACACGACGGACGGCGGCGACGGAGCCGGACACGATGGCGCCCTGGGGAACCAGGATGGCGGAGCCGGCGAGGACAGGTGCTATGACGACGCCGTGAACGGGCTGGCCTGGGCTGGAGACGGTGGTGCCGAGGGCGCGCAGGAGGCGGATCTCAAGGACGGCGCCGGCGGGCAGTTCGACCGCAGGAGGGGCCTCCGCCGCCGAGGCGTAGACTTGGCACAGGCTCACCGCGAACAGCAACGTGCGCGGAATGTAGTTCGGCAATTCAATCCCCATTGAGATCCGTCGATGAGATGATTTAGAAAAGTATACTCCAACACCCCATGAGTGCGCTCACTGATTCACCCGCCTGGAAAGCGCTTGAGGCGCATTACCGGAAGAACCACCGCGTTGAGATGCGGCGGCTGTTCGAGGCGGACCCCTCGCGGTTCGACTCTTTCTCTTTGCGTTTCGAGGACATCCTGGTGGACTACTCGAAGAACCGTGTCACGGCTGAGACGATGCGGTTGCTGATGGCGCTGGCCCGGCAGTCTCGCATAAAACAATGGGCAGCAAAAATGTTTTCGGGCTCGCGGATCAACATCACGGAGAACCGGGCGGTGCTGCACGTGGCTCTGAGGAACCGGTCCAACCGGCCGGTGCTGGTGGACGGTAAGGACGTCATGCCGGGCGTGAATGAGGTTCTGGGCCGGATGCGCGAGTTTTGCGATCAGGTGCGGAGCGGGGCATGGAAGGGGTATTCGGGCCAGCCGATCCGGGACGTTGTCAACATTGGCATCGGCGGGAGCGACCTGGGTCCTGTGATGGTGACGGAGGCATTGAAGCCGTATTCGCAACGCAACCTGAGGATGCATTTTGTTTCGAACGTGGATGGTACTCACATGGCGGAGACGCTGCGGCAGGTAAAGCCGGCATCGACGCTATTCATCGTCGCCTCGAAGACATTCACCACGGAAGAGACACTCACGAACGCGAAGACGGCGAAGAACTGGCTGCTGAAGACGGCGCGGCATGAGGGCGCGACGGCGCGCCATTTCGCGGCGGTGTCGACGAACGCGGAGAAGGTGAAAGCATTCGGCATCGACGAGAGAAACATGTTCGGGTTTGAGGACTGGGTGGGTGGCCGGTACTCGCTTTGGTCGCCGATTGGGCTTCCGATCGCTCTTTCGACCGGCATGGATGTGTTCGAGGAACTCCTGGCAGGCGGGCACGCGATGGACGAGCATTTCCGTACGGCTCCGCTTGAGGAGAACATTCCGGTGGTGCTGGCGCTGTTGGGTGTCTGGTACAACAACTTTTTCGCCGCGGCAACGCACGCCATCCTGCCGTATGACCAGTACATGCATCGCTTCGCGGCATACTTCCAGCAAGGCGACATGGAGAGCAACGGCAAGTTCGTCGACCGAGATGGCAAACGGGTGGATTACACGACGGGTCCGGTGATCTGGGGTGAGCCCGGCACCAATGGCCAGCATGCCTTCTACCAGTTGATCCACCAGGGCACGAAGCTGATCCCGTGCGACTTTCTGGCTCCCATGGAGTCTCACAACCCGGCGGGTGATCACCATGCGATTCTGCTGTCAAACTTCTTTGCACAGACAGAAGCCCTGATGCGGGGGAAGACGGCGGCGGAGGCTCGCGGGGAGCTTGAGAAGGCGGGAATGAGGGGAAAGAAGCTGGATGCGCTGGTTCCTCACAAAGTGTTTGAAGGCAACCGCCCGACGAATTCCATTCTTTTCCGGAAACTGACGCCGCGGACGCTGGGCTCGTTGATCGCGATGTACGAACATAAGATCTTTGTGCAGGGTATGATCTGGAACATCAACTCCTACGATCAATGGGGCGTGGAGTTGGGCAAGCAGCTTGCGAAGGCGATTCTGCCGGAGTTGAGGCAGAGCGGGTTAGTGGACACGCATGACTGCTCCACCAACGGCCTCATCAATCACTACAAGAGGCATACAACGGGGGGCCCGAAAGCGGCCGGCCGCTAGTCGCCCAGCAGTTTGCCGTAGGGCCCAAGACCCCGGACGTTATCGCACACAGCCTTGATGGCCGCCGTGAGGGGGATGGCCAGCACCAGTCCCATGGCGCCCCAGATCGTGCCCCAGAACATCAGGCCGATGGTTACCGCCAACGGGTTCAGGTGCACGCGCGCGCCCACCAGTTTCGGGTAGAGCAGGTTGAGCGCCAGAAGGTGGAAAAAGGCGACGGTGGAGGCGAGGATCAGGTAGTCGGAGAGGTTGGCTGTAACAGGTAGGGCGGCGAACACAGGCGGGATGATGGCCAGGGGGAGGCCGACATACGGCACCAGGCTTAGAAAGGCGCTGATGGGTCCCACGAGCAGCGCATAGGGCACCCCGCGCATCATGAAAAAGATGGTACTGGCGAGCGCCAGAAGGCACCCCAGAATGAAGTTTCCCACCATGTAGGCGCGGGCCATGGACGCAACGCCTTCCCAACTGCGGGCAGCCACCTGGCGTGAGGCGCCTTCAAACATTTGGAGGAAGCCGCGGCGAACGTGATCGCTCCAACTGAGCATGAAGTAGACAAGGAAAGGCACGAAGGAAGCCATGAGCAGAACGTTGTAAGCGCTGCTGACCTGCTCATAGAGGTAATCGAAGAGGGGCTTTTCATCCTGCTTGATGCGTACTTCCTGCACCTGCGGCGGCAGCACGGGGTCGGGCTGGGGGGCGCGGCGGCCACGGCGTTTGGTATCCACCGCAGGAGGCGGCTGCACACCGCGCGCGGCCATGCGCTTGGGCACCAGCTTGCGCAGACTCTCTTCTGTCTGGTCAAGCTGCCGCAGGCCGGTTTCGGAGAGTTCGTTGAGCCGGGTGGTGTAAGCGGGAAGATCCTCGATGAGATTGAGGGCCTGGAAATAGACGCCGACACCGGTCAGATAGACCACCAGCAGGGCGGCCGAGCAGACGACGAAGCTGGCTACCCCGCGATGAAGACGCAGGCGCATGGTGAGGTTCACCAGGGGCTCGAGAATGAATGCGGCGATGGTGGACAGGATCAACGTGATGATGAGCAGACGGCCATAGTAAAGCAGTGCCACGGCGGCCGCGAACGCGAGAAGGTTCAGGGCGGCGCCGGGGAAACGGCCGTTTTCGGATCCGGTTGGGGGAATCAAGAGAGCTTAGGAATAATCTATCATTCCGCTGGCGGCCTATAATGAAGATGCTTGCGCATCCTCGCCCTTGACTACGGCAAGAAGCGGATCGGTCTGGCGATCAGCGATCCACTCGGCATCACGGCCCAGGGCCTTGAGACGTTCGAACGCACGACGATCCGGGAAGATCTGGCTCGCCTGGCCGCACTGGTCTCGCGTAGGGAAGTGAGCCTGTTACTGTTCGGCAACCCCTTGCACATGAGTGGAGCGGAAAGCCGCCAGAGCGAGCGGGTGCGCGAGTTCGCGGCCCGGCTGAGCAAGGCGTGCGGCGGCATACCGGTGGAGTTCTGGGATGAGCGGCTGACCAGCGTGGAGGCGAATCGGGTGCTGCGCGAGAGCGGGATCAGTCTGGCGAAGAGGGTGCGGCAGGTGGACAAGCTTTCGGCGATGCTGACGCTTGAGAGTTATCTCGAGTCGAAAGAGATCGCGGCGGAGGCCGCCGCCTTGGAAGCAGCCGCGGGCGAGGAGACGGAATGCGTTTCGCGGTGATCGGAGGAGCCGCAATGGCGCTGGCCGCCGGGGCGCTGATGTTTGCCCTGCGGGCTCCCTATGCGGGATTCGATCAGCCGGTGCTGGTGGACATTGAACGCGGAACCCCGGGCGGACGTCTGGCGGAGATCCTTGAAGAGCGCGGTGTGGTGCGCCACCGGTGGCTGTTTCAGGCGGCCCGCGGGGTACGAATGGGTGCGCGGATTCAGGCGGGCGAGTACCGGTTCGCGGGGAAGGATTCGGCGTGGACGGTTCTGGACCGACTGGTGCGGGGCGATGTCCACTATTACGAGGTAACGATACCCGAGGGGTCGAATCTGTTCGACATTGCGCGGCGTGTGGAGGCCACCGGCCTGATGGCGAGCGATGCTTTTCTCGCGGCGGCGCGGGATCCGGCCCTGGTGCGGGACTTGGACCCCGAGGCTCGAACGCTGGAGGGTTATCTGTTTCCGGCCACGTATCGCATCACGCGGCACACTTCGGCCGCGCAGTTTTGCCGTGATATGACGCAGCGTTTCCGGCGGGCGCTGCACTCCCTTGGCATTCCCGCTGGAGAGGTGGCGCGGATGGTGACGCTGGCATCGCTGGTGGAAAAGGAGACGGCGGTGCCGGCCGAGCGGCCGCTGGTGGCTTCCGTCTACACAAACCGATTGCGCCGTCACATGCGTCTGGAGTGCGACCCGACGACGATCTACGCTGCGCTGCTTGAAGGGCGGTACCGGGGTGTGATCCACCGGTCCGACCTGGACTCCAAGCATCCCTACAACACGTACCAGAATGCCGGTCTGCCGCCGGGGCCCATCGCGAACCCCGGTCTGGAGGCTTTGCGCGCCGCCTGGCAGCCGGCCGGCACGGAGTACCTGTTTTTTGTCGCCAGGCCGGATGGTTCCGGCGGGCATGTCTTTTCGGAAGGAATCGCGGCGCACAACCGCGCCGTGGCGGACTATCGCCGTGGCCAAAAAGTCCAGCAGGCAAGCGCGTCTGGCGGAGTTGCTCGCCGTGGCGCGGCCGGCCGTCATTGATGAGCCGTTGGCGCGGTGGCTGGCGGCGGAGTTGCGGCCCATCTCCGAAGACACGCTGCGGCGCCTGATCCGTGCAACCGGGCTGCCGATGACCGCCGTGGTGGAAGGCGTACGGCAGGACTCGTTGGAGGAACTGGAACGCACGCTGGGTGCTCTGGCTCTTGAGTATGCCGCACGCAGCGGGCCGGGCACGATGGCGGTGCGGCGGCCGGTGTTGCGGGCCAAGCGGCACGCTCAGTTTACGTTGAAGAGATCGCCGGAAAGCACACTTCGGCGCGAGGTGGTGCTATGGATCGACACGTGGCTCTACAATCCGCCGCTGTTCCCGGCGTGGGTACTGGCAAGGCGGCGGGCTACTGCAACTCCAGGCTCTGAACCTTGACCACATCGCCAGCGAGGGTGCCGTTGACCTTGGCCTTGAGGTCCTTCTCCTTGGTGGCGGCTTTGAGCAGAGCGAAGGCGCGAGCATTGCCGCCCTCGTCGAACTTGACGAACTTGCCGTCGGGCAGCACCAATCCGTAGCCCCCCTTGGCGCATTTCACGGCGCAGTCACGGGTGTGACCCGCCAGGTCGCGGCCCTTGCACATCACATCGACCACTGTGCCCGTGAGGGTCTCCGCGGCCAGGGGGAGACAGGAGAGCGCCAGGAAAAGCAGAGTCCGCTTCATGAACACTTATAATACGGACCATGCGACTCGAACGCAAGGGTCGTGTCCTTATGGGACGCTGCCAACGCAAGCTGCTCATCGCCACGCTTTCCGCTCTGCAGTGCGTCGCACGGCAGCCCATTCCCGAGGATCGCGGCGCGGTGGCGCTGGCGCAGCAGTTACGCCGTCTGCAGACAACGGCCCGGGTGATGACATTCACGGCTCACCCGGATGACGAGGACAGCGGCACGATCACGTGGCTCAGCCGGGGCTACGGCGCCGAAGTGACGATGCTGGTGCTGAACCGGGGGGAATCGGGCGCGAATCTGGTGAGCAGCGACTTTTTCGATGCGCTCGGGATGCTGCGAACCGCCGAGCTGCGGAAGGCGGCCGAACACTACGGCGCCCGGCTGCGGTTCACCCGGTTCATCGATTACGGCTTCTCGAAAAACGTGGAGGAGACGTTTCGCAACTGGAACCGGGAGGATCTTCTGCGCGATGTGGTTCGGATCGTCCGGCGGGAGCGCCCCCACATCCTCGTTTCCCGGTTTCAGGGGACTGTGCGCGACGGGCACGGCAACCATCAGGCGGCCGGGTTGATGGCACTGGCTGCGTTTGAGGCGGCGGGCGACCCGAAGCGATTCCCCGAACTGGCCGGCGAGGGTCTGGCTCCGTGGCAGCCACTGAAGCTTTACACCGGGGGGTGGCGCGAGAACGAGGCCTGGACAGTGGCGGTGGACTCCGGTATCTACGACCCTGTGCTTGGGCGTAGCTACGCTCAGTTGGGCCGCGACGGCTACCGTTATCACCGTTCGCAGGGCATGAGCCTGGCGATGGGCCGTCCAGGGCCGCAGATCGCCTACTACAAACTGCAGGGATCCCAGGTGGGTGACGCCGTCAAGGAGGCCAGTCTGCTTGAGCGGACGAACTTCGGGCTGGCGAAGTACGTGGAGTTGGCGCGCGAAGTGGAGAGCGCGGCGCAGGCTTTTGCCATCGACCGGCCAGAGGCCTGCGTGGCGCCGCTGGCCAACGCGCTCAGGATCGCCGCCGGGCTGCGAAGGGCCGCGCCCGGGGACTACGATCTTGAGATCAAGCAGCGCCAGATCATGCGGGCACTCACTCTGGCCACGGGCGCCGAACTCGATGCGATGGTGGAACCGGCCAATGCACCCACGTCGCCCTTCGCCATGATGAGGGCGGTTGAGACGTTCGCGCTGGCGGTGCCCGGGCAGACGTTCCGCGTGGCGGTCACGCCATCCGTTCGCGGACGGGCGGCCGCGGAAGTGCTTGAGATCGGGCTCCAGGCGCCGCCGGGCTGGACCGTACGCGAACTCGGAAAGGGCCGGTTCGAAGTGACGGTAGCAGCCAACGCGGCCTCTTCACGCGCCTACTGGACCCGGCCGAGCGTCCGCGCCACCAGCTATGCGCTCACCGAGCCGGCCCTGTTCAGCCAGCCATTGACCCCGCCGCCGCTTCAGGCCAGAGTGCGGCTTCGGACAGGCGGCGTGGAGTGGACCGTGATGGAGTCCGTGGAAACAAGTTCCGCCGATTCCGTTTCCGGACAGCAGCGCCGCGCCCTGGCCTCAGGGCCCGTTGTTTCGGTGCGATTTGCCACCGAAGCGGGAATTCTGCCGGTTGACCAAGCCCGGTACACGGCGGCTGTGTCGGTGCGCAACAACCAGTCCGGGAAGACCTTGGGGACGGTGACGCTCGATCTGCCGGGGGGCTGGCGTTCGGAGCCTGCCGGGGCGCCGTTCCAGTTCGAGAAAGAGGGCGAGGAGTGGAGTACGGTTTTCCATGTGATTCCCGCAGCGGGGACGCAGCCCGGTGAGTATCCCGTGACAGCCCGGGCGATGGTGGAGGATCGTGCGCACACGGACACGTTTCTGCCCATCACTCAGCCTGGGCTGGAGACGGTCTACTTCCAGAAACCGGCACGGCACGCCGTGCGGGTGGTGGATGTGAAGGTGGCTTCGGGGCTTCGGGTGGGCTATGTTGCGGGTACCGGCGACGACGTGCCGGAAGGCATCCGGCAGCTTGGAGTTCCCGTGGACATGCTGGATACCACGCAACTGGCGGCAGGCGACTTGAGCCGCTATCCGGTGATCATGCTGGGGATCCGGGCGTATGCAGCGCGGAAGGATGTTCGAGTGCACAACGCGCGGCTGCTGGACTATGCGGAGCGCGGCGGAGTGTTGATTGTTCAGTACAACACGCAGGAATACGACCACAACTACGGCCCGTTCCCGTACACGATGGGCATGCGGGCGGAGGAGGTGAGCGAGGAGGATTCGCCGGTTGAGATTCTGGACCCGGCCGACTCGGTGTTCACGGCTCCGAACCGGATCACTTCGCGGGATTTCGAGGGATGGGTGGAGCAGCGGGGGTCCAAGTTCTGGACAACGTGGGATGAACGGTACAAGCCGCTACTGGCGACCAACGACCGTGGGCAGGCGCCGCAGCGCGGCGGTTGGCTTACGGCGCGGCACGGCAAAGGTCTCTATGTGTATTGCGCGTACGCGTGGTACCGGCAGTTGCCTTATGGAGTGCCGGGTGCGGCTCGGCTGTTCGCGAACCTGTTGTCGCTCGGCGCGGCGGATGCGGGCTGGAGAAAACAAGGAGGCCGGAGCGGCGCCCGATGAAGTTGGACCTGGACAACCGCTCCGGTTATGAAAAAGATCGGATGAAATCAGCGGCCGGCCGACCGCCGGAATAGGCCGGCACTCACCAGGAGGCCGCCCGCCACAAACATGTTTCCGACGGAAGCCAGATGGCTACCGCCCGCAACTGAACTGGCGCCGAACAGCGCGCTTGCCACAAAAAGCCCAAGAATGACCGTCGTTTTCATGAATTTCCCGTTTTCTTTTTTGTTTTGGGCCCCTTACGTCCGGGCTTGATTCAAGAATAACGGTGGCGCCGCTCGCGGCCAACAGGACTTCGGTGCCAGTTCCGGGTAGAACCCGGAGCGAGTTGTACCGGGACTCAGTTCCGGCGGCCGACGCGCTTCATGACTTGAGCGATCGCGGATGTCACACGCTCCTCCACTTCTTCGGTGAAGGGACCGGGCTGGCCGTAGTAGATCATGCTGTCGTTGGCCTCATAGCCGCCTTCGCGCAGAATCCGGACGTTGGGGATGTAGCACATGACGTCGTTCGAATAGCCGAGAACAATTGTGTCCTCGCGCGGAAACGCTTTCTTGGTATTGAGGCTATAGTCGACAACCACTTCGCCGCCCAGAGCCACCATGGTCAACTGATCGCCGAAGCGGACGGCCTGAACCGGGTATGGCGTCGAACGGATGGGCCGTTTTTCGTCCATGGCTTTGAGCATCACCTGGGCCCGGCGGACTTTGGAGGCATTGGTATCCTTGAGTTCCTTCTCAAAGTCTTCACGAGAGCGCGGGGCGAATGGAAGTTCTGTGACTGTGAACGCCGTGCGGAGGCGGCCGCCGGCGCGTTTCATGGGCGATGCCATGGCTTTGGCCACCGCGCCGGCGAGGGCCTTGCCGTGCTGTTCGGCCAATGCGAGAGAACTGCGGGGGTTGGGGTTCTGGTCGGCTCCGCAGAGCATGAGGAAGAGTGCGGTGGCGCCGGGGTTGACTCGCTCGATTTCGGCCTGCGCGAAGCCGGCATAGTCGCCACTCATTTTGTAGAATTCGCCGGTGAGGGTGGTGTTGTGGCAGGCGTAGCCGAACAGGATGGCCACCACGGCGCCATCGGACCGGGTGATGCGAATGACCGGGACGTCGTGGTCCACCGGGCCCTGGCGGTTCACACCGATGGACACGCCGGATGCCGCCCGTTGACGGCGGTTGATGGCGAAGTCCGTCGTGGAATGGGCAATATCGAGCCGCACCGGTTGCATAGCGCCGAGCGCGCGGCCCGTAAGCGCGATGAGTTCGGCGGTGAGCCACGCCGTGTACTCATCCACGGTGCGGCGCTGTTCCGGCGTGAAACCGAACATGGTGTGGAGATTGGGCCAGACGACGGGTCCTGTGTGAGTGTGCGAGGAATTGAGGACCAGCGAGGCGCGGGGGAGGCCGTGGGCTTTGCCGGCCGCGGCGGCGATCTGTTCGGAGACGGCGCGAGGCAGGCCGATCAGGTCGGTTGAGACGATGACCACGCGGCCGCCGCGTCCATCGGAGATGGCGACGGCTTTGGCCCAAAGCGGGTGTAGAGCGCCTTCCGAGGTGTGATTGCGTCCGCCGTAACCGGAAAGCCAGATGGATCCCTTGGGTGTGATGTCCGTTCGCGCGATTCCGGCGTGATATTCGGCCAGAATTGGCAAGGCAGCTAACAAAAGTGTCACTGTTCGCATAGGTATTCGATAGAATTACAATAGCTGTTCTAGACTGATGTTTGAGAAGGAGTCACATGTCTCGCTTGGTATGGCTGGTGTTGACGTTCGCGGTCGCCGCTTTCCCGCAGGCCACGAGCACGTTTGGGGAGTTGCGGGGCAACGTGGTTGACGCCTCGGGAGCGGGCGTGGCGGGTGCCAAGGTGACAGCGGTGAGCACGGCAAGCGGGCTCACCCGCGCCACCGCGGCCGATGGGGCGGGCCACTACGTGCTGCCGCTGCTTCCGCCCGGGTCCTATGACGTGAAGGTGGAGGCCGCGGGCTTCTCCGGCAAGCGGTTCGAGGGCGTGGAGATCCGCGTGGGCGACATCCGCGGGATGGACGTGGAACTGGCGGTGGGACAGGTTTCCGCGGAGATCGAGGTGCGGGACGAGCCGCCACCGGTTGAGACGGAGCGCACGCAGCAGGCGAACACGGTGGAGCAGGTGCGGATCAACAATCTGCCGATCAACCGCCGGAACTATTTGGATTTCGCTTTGCTGACGCCGGGCGTGGTGGAAACCACGACGCTGGTGGATGACGCGAACTTCCGGCCGATCCAGACGCCTAATTCAGGGCTGAGTTTCGGCGGGAGCAACGGGCGGGGGAACGGATTCTACATCGACGGCCTGGAAAACTACGGTGGCTCGAGTGGCGTGCGGCCGTCCGTTTCCCAGGAGGCGGCACTTGAGTTTCAGATCAACCGCAACAGCTTCACGGCGGAGTTCGGGAACGCGCAGGGCGGCATCATCAACATCATCACCAAGAGCGGGACCAATGACCTGCACGGCAACGTGTTCGGGTTCATCCGGCAGCGCAACATCCAGGCGCGCAACTATTTCGACCCGGCCAAGTCCGCGTTCACTCGTGTGCAGGCGGGTGCCACGCTGGGCGGGGCGATCAAGAAGGACCGGTCTTTTTTCTTCACCGCGTATGAGAGACTGAACCGGCGCGAGACCAGCTTTGTCCCGATCGCCAGCGACCGTTCCCTGTTCACGCGGCTGACACCTTCGCAGGAGCAGTTGGTCGGTTTCTTTGAGGCCACCGGAAATCCTCTGCTGCGCGGACTGGCGGTGCAGGCCCGTCAGTTGCTGACCCCGGCCAACAACCCGGCAGTGCCGCGCCTGTTCGCGCAAAACACGGGCAACTTCCCGTTCGCCGAGGATACGGACTCATTCTCGCTGCGCCTGGACCACCGGTTCACGGACAACCATTCGATCTTCCTGCGATCCAACACGGCGTGGGCTTTCCAGCAGAACTCGTCGTTCGGCGCCCTGGACGGCTACAACCGGGGCCGTTCGCTGGATAGCGCCGATACGACGGTGGCCCTGGGCGATCTCTACGTGGCCTCTTCCAGCTTTTTCATCGAGACGCGGGCGATGTTCGCCTACGCGCAACTGGACGTGATTCCGACGAATCGGATTGGACCTGAGATCAACATCAACGGCTATGGCTTCTTCGGACGGCAGATTTTCCTGCCCTATGACGGGATCGAGCGGCATTATCAGTTCCTGCAGAACTACACGAAGCTGCAGGGCAAGCACACGCTGAAGTTCGGCTTCGACGTGAACCCGATGCGGAACAGCATCGAGAGCGAGACGTTCTTCGGTGGCCGGTTCACATTCGGAACCCGCATTCCTCTGGCAAGCGTGCTGATCAGTGCGACGGGCGACCCTAGTTTTCCGAATACGGTGGCGGCGCTGCTGACCGCATCGGGCCAGCAGCGGCTGATTCCCAACCTGACGCAACCGATCACGGCCTTGCAATCCTTCGCACTGGGAATTCCTGAGTTGTACCAGCAGGGATTCGGAATTCCGAACTACGTCAACATGATCTACCGGAACCACTTTTATGTACAGGACACCTGGAAGGTCTCACCACACTTGAGCCTGAACTTCGGCCTGCGGTACGAGCTTGAGAAGCATAACCCGATCATTCCCAAGGACCGGAACAACATCGGCCCCCGGTTCGGTTTCGCCTGGTCCCCGGGAAAGAGCATGAAGACCGCCATCCGGGGCGGCTACGGTCTCTACTACGGGCAGATCACGTCCAACGTCGCTGGCACATCGGATCCGCTTTCGGGACGGTTCATCAACCAAATCCTGTTGACGCCCTCGAGCACCCTGTTCCGGGACGCGCGGGGCCAGTTTGTGACGTCGGCCACGGTGTACCAGACTTTGCAGGGGCGTGGCATTCTAAACGCGCGGTCCATCCAGGAGAGCGACCTCTCGCAGTTGTTCAACATCCGTGTGGGTCCGAATCTGCCAGGATCGGTGGTATTCGCGGTATCACCGGACATGGTGAATCCGTATGCGCATCAGGCGAGTTTCGAGATCGAGCGGCAGGTGGGATCCTTCGCTGTGTCTGCGGCGTACAACTTCAACCGGGGCGCTCATCTGGCGCGGATTCGTGGAACCAACGTGCGGTACGGTGCGCAACGGCTGCCGGACGGGCGGCCGACGTTTGAGCGGATCAACCCATTGGTTTTGCAGCACAACGTCTTTGAGTCGAATTCGAACTCCTTCTATCACGCGGGCATCCTGCAGGTGACCCGGCGCTTTTCGAAGGGCTTCATGCTGAATGCGCACTATACGCTGAGCCGGGCGATTGACGAGTTCACGGATTTCAATTCGGACTATTCGCCGGCCGACCAGTTGAACGCGCGGGGCGACCGGGGGCTTTCCTCGTTCCATCAGAAGCACAGGGTTGTGGTGAACGCGGTGTATGAGTCGCCGTGGCGCGCCGGGCGCGGGAAGTCCGCCAAGGAGAATGTCTTCGGATCGTGGACATTGGCGCCGATCTTCAATTACAACTCCCGGCGTCCGTTTAACGTCATGTCGGGTGTGGATGTTCAGGGCGACACGTACGTGAACAATAAGAGGCCCGCGCATCTGGGGCGTAACATGGGCCAGGGTCCGAACTTCGCCACGTTCGACGCGCGTTTGGCGCGCAAGTTCGCCTACGGTGAAGGGTCGCGGTATGTGGAGTTTATCGCCGAGGGGTTCAATCTGTTGAACCGGACGAACTTCCGCAGCTTGAACAACGTGGTTGGCGATGTGCCCATTTCAGCCCTGCCGAACCCGATTGTGGGCAACCGCGGATTGCCGTCGACCCCGCTGGCTTTCACCGGCGCGTTCAATCCGCGCCAGTTCCAGTTCGGACTGAAGATCTACTGGTAGCTCATCGCAGCGCGCGAGTCACGGCGCGCAGGATAGGCGCTGGAAGCCCGTAGCGCGGGGCGTCCCCGGGGAGGCACCAGGCGACGCCTTTTGTCTCGGAGGTGACGCGAATCCGGTCCGAGACCGCCGCCAAGGCGACAATCAGGTCGTGGTGCAGGTGATAGGGCTCATCGAGTTTGCCTGAGCGTTTACCGGGGATACCGTGGACGTCGATGCCGGCGATGGCCGGCTCATCCGAAGGCGCAAGCAGGATGCCCGTCTCTTCTTCGGCTTCGCGGCGGGCAGAGGCCCAGACGGTGCCGTCATCCGGTTCGACGTGGCCGCCGGGAAAGAGCCAACGGTCGAGCCGTTTGTGGTGGATGATGAGGAAGCGGCGTCGGTCCGGATGCAGGACGCAGGCCGTGGATGTGATGTGGCCCGGTGTGAACTGATGGCGTGAGAAGGGCTCCGGCGTGTGACGCAGCAGTCCAAGGACCAGTTCACGGCTCTTTTCGGCGAGATCATCGCCCGCGGGATCGAAGGATTCGACGAGGACAGAAAGGCCGGAGGCGGTGAGCACAAATCCATTATCCTGGTTCTGTTTGCGCCTTCCGATTCTCTTCTTGGTCTTCCTGAGTGCCTGTTCGCGTCCATCGGGCCGTCCTGCCGTGCGGCTGGCGATTGGCGGTCAGGATCACATGGTCTATCTGCCGGTCACGTTGGCGGCCGAACTCGGCCAGTACGAGGCGGCCGGTCTGGACGTGCGGCTGGAAAACCTGCAAAGTGGATCGAAGGCGTTGCAGGCACTGCTGGGCGGCAGCGCCGATGTGGTGAGTGGTTTCCACGACCACACGATCCAGATGGCAGCCGAGGGGCGGCCGCTACGCAGCTTTGTCCTGATGCTGCGCACGCCCGGTTTGGCGGTGTTGGCCGGCCCCAGAACATCGGGCCGAATTCGTCGCGTGGCGGATCTTGGCGGCGCGACGGTGGGTGTGACCGCGCTGGGTTCGGCGACCCACTTCTTCCTCACCTACCTGCTGGCCAAGCATGGCGTGGAGGGCGTTTCGGCCATTGGCGTGGGAGGCAACACCACGGCCCTGGCGGCCTTGGAGCAAGGGAAGGTGGACGCGGTGGTGATTACGGATCCGGCGGCGACCGTCGCCCGGGAACGGAACCCGGGGCTCTCGATTCTGGCGGACACGCGGGACGGGGTTGGCACGGAGTTTGCACTGGGGTCCCCGGTGGCGTATTCGTCGGTGCTCTATGCGCCGGCGGCGTGGCTTGATGCGCACCCGGACAAAGCGGCCCGGCTGGCAGGGGCAATCCGCGCGACTTTGGAATGGATGGCGTCCCATTCGGCCGACGAGATCGCGGCGCGAATGCCAGCCGCCCTGCGCGGCGAATACGGCCGGCTGTATGCGGCGGCGCTGCAAAGAAACAAGGCCAGTTTTTCGCCGGACGGCCGCTTTGAAGCAGCGGGCGTTGAGGCGGTGCACAAGAGCCTCTCCCTTTCGTTGCCCAAGGTGAAGGAGGCCCGGATCAACCTGAGCGACACCTACACGAACCAGTTTCTGCCATGAATGCGAGCCTTGAAGAAGTGGTGATTGTCGATCGCGAGAATCGCGTCACCGGCCAGGCAACACGAGGCGAGATGCGGGCGCGTGGCCTGATTCACCGGGCGACGTATATCCTAGTTTTCAACTCCGCGGGGCAAATTTTCGTTCAACACCGGACGATGACCAAGGATGTTTACCCCGGCTATCTGGACCCGGTGACCGGTGGCGTGGTGTTGGCTGGTGAGAGCTATGAGGAGTCGGCTGAACGCGAGTTGGCGGAAGAGATCGGGGTGCGGGGCGTCGAGATCGCCCGCCACGGCGACTTCTACTTCGAGAGCGAGGCGCCGGTTTGGGGGGCGCTCTTCAGTTGCACCTGGGATGGGCCGCTGGTGTATCAGCCCGAAGAGGTGGCCGGTGGCGAGTGGATGAATCCCGAAGAGGCCCTGGCGCGAGCCGGAACGGAGAACTTCACCCCGGATGGTCTGGTGGCGGTGAGGCTCTGGTTGGAGCGGTACCGTCAGCGGTAGGTCTTGTCGTCGAGCCTGGTGAGATCGGCGTTATCGTCGAGGATGCCAAGCGTGACGATGGCAAAGGTGAAAACGTTCGTGCCTGGCTCGATGTGGCCGCCGAACGCCCGGTGTTCATCGGCCATGGTCATGTGAGCGTGAATCTTGCCGTTCATGACGTAGCCGTTGATGCTGATGATATCGGCGGGTGTGGACGGGTCCTTCAAGTAGACGTTCTTCGAAGGAAAGGTCCGGTTGCTCACCGAGTGGATGTGATAGTTGCGCACGGATCCGACGCCGCTCAGGAAGACAGCGTTCTTGATCTTGTGCTGCTTGACCATCTGCTCCAGGCCCGCGAGCAGGTCCGCCTGGTATTTGAAGCGCAGAATCACCACGCGCTTGATGTCGGCGGCCACGGCGTAGACATCGGGAACCGCGGCGGAGTTGGGTTTGGCGTCATCGGCGGGCGTGGTGGCCTTGGTAATCTCGGTGCGCGTGACCTGGGCGGAGACAGAGGCGGCGCAAAGCAGGGTGGCGCAAAGCAGGGTGGCAATGAGAGTGTGCACGATTTTCAGTTAGACCTTGTCGATCACTTTGAGCAGGGCGGTGAGGGACGTGCGGCTGGCATGAGCTTTGCCGAGCGGGCTCTTGTAGTGGGTTTCAAGGGTAAAGGTACCGCGATAGCCGGCCTTGAGCAGGTCGCGGATCTGGCCCAGGTTGTCCATTTCGCCTTCCCCGACGGCGGTCCAGTCGCCTTTTTGACCATTAGCGGCTTTGCGGTAATCGCGCAGATGGACGTGAATGATTCTGGCCGGATCCAGCTTGCGGTAGCCGTCGGGGTAAGCCTGTTCGCCGGAGAGGCCGGCGTTGTTGGGATCCCACGTCAGGCCGAGCGCCGGATGCTGCACGGCCTTCAGCAGATTGGCGGCCTCGGCGCCGGTGGATACATAGCTGCTGCCGACGTTTTCAAGAGCCAGTTGGAAGCCGCGTTCACCGGCCATGCGGGCCGCCTGCGCGACCAGTTCGTAGATGCGAGGGTAGTGCTTCGGATCGGCGGCGCTGCCCTGGTAGGTGAAGGCAAAGGTGCGGATCCTGGTGGTGCCCATGATCTTGGCGCGTTCAAACGCCGAGTTCAGCAGCGCCCATTGATTGTCGAGTGTGGCCCGGCCTTCGGGAGTCTCCATGGGCAGCGGAATCTTGAAAAACGCGGTGCCGAGCGTGGAAGTCTGGATCTTGTGCGCATCGAAGATGCCCCGCAGTTCATGGATCTTTTCCAGTGGCTGCGCGGTATTGTACTTGCCCCAGACGTTGCGGATCTCAGCCCAGTTCAGGTTGAACTCGCGGAGAAACTTCGCGGCCGCCGCGGGGTCGTCATCGATCTCATCGGTGGTGACTCCGAGTTTGATCCGGTCGAGCGGCAGCGCGGCCAGGGGCACAGCGGCGGCGGAGGCGAGCCAGCGGCGGCGGGTGATGGAAACCATGGCTGTCATTTTATCTCGCCCCGCCGGCCAGCAGGAGCCGCTCGGCCAGCAGCAGGGCGTCACAGGTCCAATACTCGCGCGGGCGCGGGGCGGGGGTTCCGGGCACGGGGCGCCGCGTCAGCACGTCAATTCTCCACGCGAATGGAATGGCTGCGCGTCCATGGACGGCGCCAAGCAGGCCGCCGGCAACCGCCGCGTTAATCCCCACCTGCCCCCCGGATTCAAGCGTTGCGCTGACGCCGGCTTCGAACGAGTGGGCCGCGAGCAGCCGGTGAAATGCGTTGTGTAACGCGACCAGAACCCAATCCGGCTTCGTTTCGAAATCGCGCGGCGGGCCGGCTTCGGCCGAAAGCAGAAGACGCTTGAGCAGACGTGCGCGCGAAACCGCATGTTCAAAGACCTGACGGGGGCCAGCGCCTGTCCGCACGGCAAACGCCACGGCGGCGGCCAGGACGGCGCTTGCCTCCTGGCAGTGGGCATGCGGGTGGGTGATGGCGGCGTCCAGCCTGGCGCACTCGTCCAGGTGGTCATCCGTGACCTGCGAACCCCAAACGCCCAGGGCAACGGCCCGAATGAGGGCGGAACTGTCTTCGCTGGCGGAAAGCTTGGCGCCGCCGCCGAGAGCGGATTTGAGGGCCGCGCCGGGATCGGATGGATTCGAAGCAAGCCAGGCGCGATAGGCGGCGATGACAGGCAGAGGTTCGAAGGCCTCATGGTCGGCGAGACAGCGCGCCAGGCCGGTGGCGAGTTCAGCGGGTGGAGCGCCGGACAAGGCCGCGCCAAGCAGGGCTCCCTGGGCTCTTGACAGGCATTCCGGCCGGGCGATCTTGCGGTCCCGGACGGGAACCGCCAGAACGTGGTTGCGCCGGTCAGGCGGCGGGAGCGGGGTGTTGGGCGGGTCCAGCTTGAAGCTGGCCAGATGCCGGATGAGCGGAGGTGGCCCGGCCAGGCAACGGCCCTCGCATTCGCCGCTGCCATCGCGGCCATAGGCCACAGGGCGTGCACTGCCGTCCACCAGATCGGCTCCGGCGCTTCGCAGAAGGGCGTGACCGGCCGCGATGTCCCAGGCGGAAAGCGTGTGGATGGAGGTGGTGGCGTCACCTTCACCGGCGGCCACCAGCGCCAGGCGGTAGGCGATGCTGGGCAGGCAGAGGTAGCGCATCGGGGCCAGGCGGGTGACCGTGATTTCGGCGCGGCGATCACCGTGTTGCGAAACCAGGAGCAGCGTACTGGAATCCACCGCATCGGGCCAGACGCGGCTTACGGGTTGGCCGTTGCGATGGACAGGACCTTGCCCTTCCGCCCAGGTGATGAGATCGCCGGAATCATCGGGGGCGGCGTAGGCGAAGACGACGCCAAGCACGGGTTGACCTTCGCGAAGCAGGGCGATGGAAACCGCGGCGCCACGATAGCCGCGGAAGAAGCCGCTGGTGCCGTCATTCGGATCGACCAGCCAGCAGTGGCCCGCGGGATCGCGTACGGCGGCGCGCAAGCCACGCTCCTCGCCACGGAAACCGTAGCCGGGGAACGCGGCGTTGAGGGCTGCGAAGATGCCGTCTTCGGCCTCTCCATCCGCGTCGGCTTTGTGAGCGGTCCCTCGCGGACCGCCTGGGCGATAAAACTCGCCCAGCAGCAACGCTCCGGCCTCGCGCGCGGCGCTAATGGCGGAATCCAACTGTGCGGAATAATCGAACACCGGTTCCTTCAGGCTAGCAGGCGTGCCGGTTTCATCGCGGCGCGCCGGTCCGGTAGGCTAGAAGGGATGCGAGTTCCAATGTTCCGCGCGCTGGGAGTGTTGCTGGCGTGTAGTCTGGCGGCCCAGCGCAGGGACGAGCTTCGGAATCCGGTGGATGGCTCACCAGAAGCCATTGAGGCGGGGCGCAAGCTGTACGTGAATTCGTGCAGCGGTTGCCACGGGGCGAACGCGGAAGGCGGACGCGGACCGCGTCTGCACAGTTCACGGTTCGTTCGCAATGCCGGCGATGAGCGGCTGTTCGATTCGCTGAAGAGTGGAATCAAGGGTTCCGACATGCCGGCCACGCCGCTGCCCGATGACCAGATCTGGCGGATCCTGGCGTTTGTGCGGTCGCTCAACGCATCGGCCTATGAGACGCCAGTCGCGGGCGATGCGGCGGCGGGGGGCCAATTGTTCGAGTCGGCCGGGTGCCGGAACTGCCACCAGATCGCGGGCAAGGGCGGGGTGCTGGGTCCGGATCTGACCAATCTGGGTTTGACTCGTTCCGTCGCGTCGATCCGTGAGTCGATTCTGAAGCCCAATGAGCGCTGGACCGAGGGCCACCGGGGCGTGACGGTGATTTTCCGCGATGGCGGGAAGCTCGAGGGTGTGGCTCGCAACAACACCAACTATGCGCTTCAGGTTCTGGATGCCCGGGGTGCGCTGCATCATGTGGACAAGGCTCAGGTGGAAGAGCTGGCATGGAGCCGGAAATCGTTGATGCCGGAAGACTATCAGACACGGCTGGGACGGCAGGGTTTGAATGACCTGATCGCGTTTCTGAGCCGTCAGGCCGGGCGTGCTCCGGCCCCGAAGGAGGAAGCACGTTGAGGCTGTTTCTGGTTGCACTTGCCGCGACGGTCGCGGTGTGGGGGCAGGTCTCCTATGAGCAGATCCGCAATGGCATGGGCGCTGAGTGGCTAACCTATGCGGGCGACTATTCGGGGAAGCGGCACAGCCCGCTGAAGCAGATCACGGTGGCCAACGCCAATCAGCTCGCGGCCAAGTGGGTGTATCACATGGAGGTGGGCCGCAGGCTGGAGTGCGTGCCACTGGTGCACGACGGCGTGATGTACGTCACCAACTCGAACGAAGTGCATGCCCTGGACGCGCGCACCGGCCGCCGGATCTGGATGTTCAAGGACGAGCAGGTGAAGGGGTCGCGCGTGAATCGCGGCGCGGCGGTGCTGGGCGAGCGGGTGTACTTTGTCACTACCGACGCGCATCTTGTGGCGCTCAACCGGCGCACCGGCGCCCTGATCTGGAGCAAGCAGTACGCGGACCCGGCCAAGGGGTACTTTGGTTCCGCGGCGCCACTGGCCGTGAAGAACCGGCTGATCGTGGGCGTCGGGGGTGGGGACAGCGGCATGCGCGGCTTCGTGGCCGCGCTTTCGGCCGAGACAGGCGACGAGCTTTGGAAGACCTACACGATTCCGGCGCGCGGTGAACCGGGATCCGAAACCTGGGACGAGAAAGTGATCGACTGGGGCGGCGGCGGCACCTGGCTGAGCGGCACCTTCGACCCCGAATTGAACCTGCTGTATTGGACCACCGGCAACCCCTGGCCCGATTTCTATGGCGGCGACCGGAAGGGAGACAACCTCTATTCGGACTCCGTCCTTGCACTGGATGCCACGACGGGCAAGATGAAATGGCACTTCCAGTTCACGCCGCACGACGTCTGGGACTGGGATGCACAGGCCTGGCCGGTGCTCATCGAGATGCCGTGGGAAGGCAAGCCCCGCAAAGTACTGCTGCACGCCAACCGCAATGGATTCTTCTATGTGATCGACCGGGTGACGGGCGAGTTCCTGCGTGCCACGCCCTATGT
Source organism: Acidobacteriota bacterium (assembly GCA_016870915.1). Classification (GTDB taxonomy): domain Bacteria; phylum Acidobacteriota; class Terriglobia; order Bryobacterales; family Bryobacteraceae; genus VFZY01. Next base: position 22,994 of record VFZY01000001.1, read on the forward strand.
GGACAAACTGACGTGGGCCAGGGGCGTGGATCCGAAAGGACGACCCATCGTGGTTCCGGGACAGGTGCCCTCGCCCGCGGGAACGAAGATCTGCCCGGCGGTGCGCGGGGCGTCCAATTGGATGTCGCCGTCGTTCAACCCGGAAACGGGGCTGCTGCATGTGCCGGTGCTTGAGCAGTGCGATATCTACACCAGTTCGGCCAAGGATCCGCAACCGATGAAGGGCTTCGCCGGCACAGGAGGCGAACAGATCCCCGCCGAGCCGGGCAAGTTCTACATGCGCGCTCTTGATCCAAAGACCGGCAAGCGGATCTGGGAATATCCCATGACGGGCCCCGTCACGATGTGGGCAGGAACGGTCTCAACCGCTGGCGGCGTGCTGTTCTTTGGCGACGACGACGGGCAACTGGTGGCGGTTGAATCGAAGACCGGGCGCCATCTGTGGCATTTCCAGATGGGGCAGATGCTCACCGCATCGCCGATCACCTGGGAACTGGATGGCAGGCAATATGTGACCATCGCGGCGCAGACCGACGTATTCACGTTTGGCCTGCATGAGGCCCAGCGCTCCATTCCGGTTGTGCGCGAGCGCGAGAAGTAGCCTGGCCGTGCCCGAGCTTCCGGATATCACGGTGTACCTGGAGGCGCTTGAGGCTCGCGTTCTTGGGCACACGTTCGAGCGGGCCCGGCTGGCAACGCCGTTTCTCTTGCGTTCCGTGGAGCCGGCGCTCGACGAGGCCGAGGGACACACGGTGGCGGCCCTGCGGCGCGTGGGCAAACGGATCGCGCTGGGCCTGGACAACGGCGTCTGGCTGGTGCTGCATCTGATGATCGCGGGGCGGCTGCATTGGGCCAGGCGGCAGGCGAAGATTCCAGGCGGCAAGAGAGGCCTGGCGGCATTTGATTTTTCCAGCGGCACTCTGCTGCTGACCGAAGCGGGCACGCAGAGGCGGGCCTCCCTTCTGCTGGCCCGCGGCGAGGAAGGCTTGCAGGCGATCGACCCGGGCGGCATCGACGTGTTCGCGGCATCGCCCGAGGAGTTCGCGCGAGCGCTCACGCGTGAGAACCATACGCTCAAGCGAGCGCTCACCGATCCTCGCGTGTTTTCCGGCATTGGTAATGCCTACTCCGATGAGATCCTGCACCGGGCCGGACTTTCGCCCGTGCAACTGACTCAGAAGATGCAGCCGGAGCAGCTGGAAAGGCTGCGTGATGCAGTCCGTGCAACGCTCACCGAATGGACCGCCAGGCTGCGGGCAGAGGCGGCCGGGGAATTCCCCGAAGGCGTCACGGCGTTCCGGCCGGACATGGCGGTGCATGGGCGATTCAAACTTCCCTGCCCTGTGTGCGGCGGCAAAGTTCAGCGGATCCGGTACGCTTCCAATGAGACGAACTACTGCCCGAAGTGCCAGACCGGGGGCCGGCTGCTGGCGGACCGCGCGCTGTCTCGCCTGCTGGGGCAGGACTGGCCGCGGATGGCCGAAGAGTAGGCGCATGGAACAGACGCCGGAGATACGGTGTCCAAGACGAAGATGATGCGGTTGACCGTGATCTTGGTTTGTCTGGGCGGGGTTTGTCTGAGCTTGACCTCTTGCGCGGCACGCAGGCCCACCCTGGGGCCGGCCCGCTGGCAGGTGGCGGCGGCACAGCCCGAATACCTGCTGCGCGGCAACGGGCCCGACATTCCCTTCAGCCAGATTTTCGAGCGCTACAACGGGTACGTGCTGGGCAAGGAGTGGCTTGAGGTGAGCGGCCCGATGCGGCTGAAGATCGAGAACGCCTACTACAGGCAGGGCATGCCGAAACGTGGTCTGAAGGGGTTTCTGGGCACCGAGATCGCACAGTACGATCTGGGGCCGGGCGAACGGCCCAGGCTGCGGGACAAGAGTTCGAACCTGACCGGGGCCCGGCCCCCGGATCAGCCCCCCGTGACAGCGTTGATGAAGATGAATCGCTGGCGCCACTACCGTTTCTTCTTCGCCTTGAAGTTCAAGAAGCTGGGCAGCGAACGGAGTTCGGTTCTGATTGGCGGCCGAACGCCGGCGGCTCTGGACGCGCTGACGAAGGCCCTGCTGACGGACGCCGACGCGGCGTGCCGCAAGCAAGACGGGGCGTGCGTGATCTTTCCGGAGGCCTGCTCGGTTTCGCCGCAGGTGCGGGTGATGGTGAACGGCGAGGAGAAGCACTTCGTCTGGGGGTCGCCGCTGGCCGCCGTGGCCAGGTCACCCAGGCATCTGGAACTGGTCCGTCTGACGGCATCCGGATTGGTGCCTGTGGAACTCGATCCTTCGGATGCCAACGCACTGCGCCTGCCGCTGCTGCCGGGCGACAGGATCACCTGGCAGTAGCCGTCGTGGCACAGTGGAATCATGATTGCCTGCCGCGGCCTGACCGTGCGTTATGGTGAATTCACGGCGCTCGATGACTTGCATTTTGAGGTTGGCGCCGGTGAAATTTGCGCTCTGCTGGGCCCGAACGGCGCAGGCAAATCAACCACACTTAAGGTCCTGGCCGGTTTCGCCGAGCCTTCTGCCGGCGAAGTGTCCATTGATGGCCAGGCGCCCGGCCAGGCCCGCCAGCGGATCGGTGTCATGCCGGAGAGCCTGGCGCTGTTCGAGGATCTGACCATCGAAGAGCACCTGCGCCTGACGGCCGGCATGCACGGGGCGCCGTTGGACCGGATCGGCCAGCTTCTCCGGGTGTTGAAGATCGAACCTGGGCGCGGAACGCTGGCACGGCACTGTTCGCACGGCATGCGGAAGAAGACGTCATTCGCTATGGCGCTGCTGCACAATCCGCGGGTGCTGCTGCTCGATGAGCCGTTCGAAGCCGTGGATCCGGCAAGCGCGCGCATGATGTTCAACCTGCTCCGCGACGCCTCGCGCCATCGCGGCCTCACCGTGCTGCTGACGTCGCACATCCTGACACTGGTGGAGCGGCTGGCGGACCGCTTTGTGCTCCTCCGCGGCGGGAAGCTGGTGATGAATGAACCAGCAGGACCGGCGACGGCGGCCCTGGAAGAGGTCTACTTCCGGATGATTGAACCGCCGGGTGTGGAGACGCCAGGTGCGGAGACATTGGAATGGCTCGGCTCATCCGCGTCCTAGCCGCGGCCGGCAAGGCGGCCCGGCGCAGGTCAAAGCACCTCCGGCAACTGAGCGGGAACAACATGTTCTATGCCGGAGTGACGCTGCTATTCATGATGGACCCGGCGGGGCTGGGACTGTTCCTGTTGTTCATGGGTCTGGTGCTCTTCCTGCCGTCGAGTGCCGATCCGATGGCAGCCGTGCCGCGCGAGAGGCTCGCGCTTTGGCCGCTGGCGCGGGGGGAGCGCGTGGCCCTGCGGCTGGTGAGTCCGCTGCTCAACCCCATCACGTGGGTGTTGTTGGCGGGGCTGGTGTGGCGGCGCGTCACCTGGGGTCTGTGGGCGTTTGTGGCGCCTGTCTTCCTTGTGGGCTTTGCGGGATCCGGGCGGACCTTTCCCACCGTTTGGAATGTGAAGGTACCCGCGGGCCGGTTCGCGGAGCTGGTGAGTAAGGACTTGCGCCAGTTCCTCACCGCGCTCGATCTGTACTGCGCTCTGCTGGTCTTCGGACCCACGCTGTACCTGCGATTGGATGAGCAGTTGCCGGCCGAAGCAGGAACTCCGTTCACCATTCTGGTGAACATCATGATGTCCACGATGGCGATCACGCTGTTCGGCGTGGATGGGCGGGCGGGGCTGGAACGGTACCGGCTGTTGCCCGTGGCGGGATGGACGGTGCTGCTGTGCAAGGGCGCGGCGTTCCTGTTGTTGACGCTGGTGGTGACGGCGCCGCTTGGCCCGGTGGCCGGTCTGGCGGGCGGAATGATGTCGCTGGCGGTGGGTCAGTGGTTTTCCGTGCGGCGGTGTCTGCCGCAGTACCGGTGGCGGTTTCGCGCCAGCAGCCCGTTTGGGGCAAGCCTGGGCCAGATGGTGGCAGGGTTGGCGGGAATCGCGGCAGTGGTGCAGTTAAGCACATGGTGGCTCCTGGTCTGCGCTGCGATCTACGCCAGCTCCGTGGCGGCAAGCGGCCGGGCGCTGGATGCCGGCACGACGCATCCCGGCGATGCGTAAGCTATAGGGTATGCCCTTTTCGACACGCAGGGAGTTCCTGACAACCGCCGCCGGCGCTGTGTGCGCCAGCGCGGCAAACACCGGCCGGCCGATGAACGTGTTGTACGTGGTGTCCGACGATCTGTCGCCGACGGCGCTGGGATGCTACGGCCATCCGCTGGTGCAATCGCCGAACGTCGATTCGATTGCCCGCGCGGGCGTTCGGTTCGACCGCGCCTATTGCCAGTTCGCGCTGTGCGCGCCGTCGCGGGCCAGTTTTCTGACGGGATTGCGCCCAGACACGACGCGGGTACGTTCGAACGGACCCGACTTCCGCGAGTTCCTGCCGGACGCCGTGACTCTGCCCCAGTTGTTCAAGAACAACGGCTACCGGGCGATTCGAGAAGGCAAGATGTTCCACATGGGAGTGCCCACGACGGTGGGAACGGACCGGTGGCAGGATGCGGCCAGTTGGTCCCACAACGGAAGCCCGCAGGGCAAGGAAGATCGCTCCCGCGGCGAGGGCCGCAATCTTACCCCCAAACACGATGCCGGACGGGCGATGAACTACATCCGCACCCCGGACCCTTCGGAGCAGGCCGACTTCGACGCCGCCAACCGGGCGATCGCGCATCTGGAAGCCAATCGCAACCAGCCCTTCTTCCTGGCCGTGGGCTTTGTCCGGCCGCACGTGCCGCTGGTGGCGCCGGACCGCTTTTTCGACCTCTACCCGGTAGCCAAGATCAGACCCTTCGTTTCCCCCGCCGGGGACACCGATGACATTCCGGCGCTTGCGCTTCGGGCCCTGGGCAATACCACCGGACACATGGGCATGGATGAAGACAAGCAGCGGGAAGCGCTTCGGGCATACTTTGCGTCGGTTTCGTTCATGGATGAGCAACTGGGGCGGGTGTTGAGGACACTTGACGCTCTGAAGCTGCGCGACAACACCGTGATTGTGTTCCAAAGCGACCATGGCTGGCATCTGGGCGAACACGGAATCTGGCAGAAGCGTTCGTTGATGGAGGAATCGGCGCGGGTGCCGTTGATCATTTCGGCTCCCGGCCGCAAGGGCCGCGGGCGGCGCACGCGGGCAATCACGGAACTGGTGGACGTGTACCCCACGGTGGCCGAACTGTGCGGGCTGACCCCGCCTGCCCGCCTTGAAGGGAAATCGCTGGTACACCTGCTGGACAACCCGGCGCGGGAGCACAAAGCCACAGCACACACCCAGCTCGATACCCCGCAGGCACAAGGGCGAGCCGTGCGGACCGATCACTTCCGGTACATTCGCTGGGGATCAGCGAGCGAGACCGGCGAGGAGCTGTACGATCACCGGCGGGACCCCCGCGAATTCCGCAATCTGGCAGCGGACCCGGCAGCCGCGCCTGAACTGGCGCGGCACCGGGCGTTGGCGGGGGCGTGACCGGCGTCAGAGACCGGCGTCGACGAAGTAGCCGACAATCGAAAGATTCGCGAAGTTGACTCCGCCCGCCCCTAGGTCGTCCGTTCTTAGGATCTGGTAGCTGAGGCTCTCCCCACTGGAGATGAGCACGTTCACGGGTACATTTGAGACAAAGGTTCTCTGTCCGCCGGGGCTTGAGCCCTGAAAGCTGTGGTCAAGATAGAACCTGATGTCAGTTCCCGAAATACTGAAGACGACGTTCCGGTGCGACTGACCGTCGGTGAATTGGACTTGGCTGCTGACAGACTGGATGAAAAGCTTCTTGCCAACGGGAATCGCCGGGGTTAAAGATTCAGTGCGCGAGAATTGTCCGGCGATGAAGCTCAGTGGGATCACCGCACCGAATCGGGTACCCCGAACCGGCGAATCCATGTCTCGCACGAGCGCAGCCTTGATCTGCGCCACCGCCACCGGGGCCAGCGTTCCAAGCAGCGCCGCCAGGGCGAGGGCTCCGCTCGCAAACCAGAACGTGTTCTTCCACTTGTTCATTGTGTCCTCCATTCGGCGCGGCGATGATTCTTGGGAGGGCCGCGCCGTTCAGGCCAGCTTAGCAGAGATTTTCACGGCGCGAGAGGCTGGCTGGATACCCGGACTGGGGCGCCCCATCGGCTGGCGGGAGGACCGTTGATACCCCTACGCGATGTCGGCCGGCTACTTCCGGGTCACGGGACCCATGGGTGGGCCTGTTTCCCGTTCCCGTGCCGGGTCGAACTGAGGATTGCGTACCGGCAGGCGTGCCCCGGTTTGACGCAGCCAGCTTTCAAGCCGGGCTCGCAGGCGGCTGGCCTTCGCGGGTTGTTCGGCCGCCAGGTCGCGCGTTTCACCCGGATCGGCACGCAGGTTGTACAACTCGGTGTGGTCGTCCTCGTAGAAAAGGATCAGCTTGTCGTCTCCATGGCGAATGGCGGCCGAGGGTTTGCCCAACTGCGGACTGTAATGGGGGAAGAACCAGATGATGTCGCGCGGGCCCAGCGTGCTCCGTCCTCGCAGCAAGGGCGCAAGGCTGTGGCCATCAAGCGCGGTGGGCACCGGGAGTCCGGCCATGTCCAGCATCGTGGGCAGGAAGTCCGTGGTGGAAACGGGGTCGTCTGACCGGCTTCCCGGGCGGGTCACACCGGGCCAACGCACCAGAAGCGGCACACGGATGCCCCCCTCGTAAAGATGGCCTTTGCCGGCGCGCAGCGGCAAATTCGAGGTGACAGGCCGCTTCTTCCATTCAAGCGATGACACCCCGCCATTGTCGGAGGTGAAAATCACAACGGTGTTGTCCGCCAGTTTCAATTCATCCAGTGCATCCAGGATGCGGCCCACGCTCGCGTCCATGCTCTCGATCATGGCGGCGTATTCGTCATAGTTGTGCCCGCCGTCCGGAGGTTTCGAGGCGTACTTCCGCACCAGATCGGGCTTGCCCTCGATGGGCACGTGGACGGCGAAGTGAGGCAGATAGAGGAAGAACGGCCGGGTTGCGTTGTCGTGGAGGAAGCGGACGGCTTCCGTGGTCAGACGGTCGGTGAGGTAGTCGCCTTCCTCGCCTTCAAGCGGGATCTTGGCCTTCCACTTCGGGTAAAAGAAACTGTTGGTGGACCCGGCTTCGTCGCCGCCCAGGCCGATGTCGAAACCCTGATCGGTGGGCAGGAATCCGGCGCCGCCCAGGTGCCACTTGCCGATGCAAGCGGTGCGGTAGCCGCCGTCGCGGAGGTACTCGGCCAGGGTCTTCTCTTCCAGGGGCAGTTCCAGCCGGTGCGGCGGAGGCAGCAGCTTTGAATACGGCAAGCGGTGGGTACCCTGCAAGTGCAACGTGACTCCGGTGCGGGCCGGATGGCGGCCAGTCATGAGCGCGCCGCGCGTGGGTGAGCACACAGGCGCCGCGGAGTAGCCGTTGGTGAACTGCATGCCGGTGCGGGCCAGACGGTCGATGTGGGGTGTCTGGTAGTAGCGGCTGCCGTTGTAACCGGTGTCACGCCAGCCCAGGTCGTCGATCAGGATGAAGATAAAGTTGGGCCGGCGAGTGGCTGCGCTGGCCAGCCCGGCTGCGAGGGTGCCCAGGAAGGCGCGGCGGGAAGTCATGGGGTTGCGGGCGGCCTTACTTAGGGTCATTTGACATCCACGGTGTCGAGCGCCTACTTGGAGCGGGCCACGCCCACCACCATCAGTTCCAGATCGCCGGCGCCGGTGTTTTCAAACGAATGAATCTCGTTGAGGAAGACAGGCACGGCATCACCCTTGCGGATGGGCGCCGATTCCTTGTCGATGAGGACACGGCCCTCTCCGTTCATGACGTAGTAAAACTCCTCGACGCCCTCATGCCGGTGGCGGCCAACGGTGACACCCGCGGGCAACAGGAGATGATCGACGTAGGACCAGTTTGTGTAGAAGACTTCGGGTGGAAGCGCGCGGCGATAGCGAGCCTCGCCCTTGCCACCGTTCAACGAAGCAACGGGCCGCAGCAGAGCGCGATCAAGCCGCAGGGTGATGAAGACAGGCTTGGGGTCGAGAGACACACCCTTGCGGTCGTCCCCAAGGTCGAAGGCGTCGTACTTGCCTTTGATGGTGCCCACCGCGATGTTCATCCATTCAGTCGGTTTGTCCGTCGGGTTGTAGATGGCGTGGGAACTGCCCATGCGGTTGGGCGCTCCGGCCGGTCCCTTCAGCACGGAAGTGCGGCCGTTGATGGTGAATTGAGCTTCGTTGTCGAAGATGACGAACATCTCTTCCATGTGGTTGTGGAAGTGGTGGCCGATGCCGCCGCCGGGGGGCAGCACGCCCTTGTGCAGAAAGATGAAGTTCGTGTTGAAGGTCTGGGCATCGAACAGGCCCTGGTAGTGGAGCTCCCCGGCGCCGGCATGGACGGACTTGGCCTGGCGGAACTTGGTGGGCTCCGTGTGGGCGATTCGTTGGGGAAGGGGGTCGCGAGCCAGGAGGGCGGAGGCGGCCAGGACAGGAAAGATCAGACGGTTCATACTCCTGTTCACTCTATACCGGTCCGGGCGCCGATTCAACCAATCACGGTCACTGCGGCTGCGCGGGCGTCGAGGGGAGTGGCTCCGCGGCGCCGGCGTAGTAGGTTCCCCGGGCTCGAAGGACAGCCTTGGGAAACTTCTTCCTTGCGGCGGGCGCCAGCTCCACCCGAACGCGCCGCAGGCCATCGCCGGGGGCCGGCCGGTACGAGAGCCGGTAGCGGCTTCGCAACTCGGTGATGAGCCGGATCAGGGATTCGCCCGTGCGGCCGGACTGCAGGACGGCGCCGCCGGTCTCCTCGGCCAGGTGGAAGACGTTCGACGGCGTGAAATCGGGGTTCACCACGCCTCGTTCCGGCTTGGGGCTCTCCGCATCGGGTGTGAGAATCGCGTTGAGCGTGACGTTCGCGCGGGCCATGGCTTCGATGACCTGCGCGTCGGTGATCTGGTAGTTGAGGCGGCGGTTGTCCGTCAGGATGGCAAGCATGCGGCTGTGTGTGGCGGGCTCGGCCCGCAGCAGTTCGACGGCATCGAGGACGGAGCGATTGATGGCCGTTCCATTGCCCAGGTCCGCACTCCATCGGACAGTCTTCAAGGCCTGGGCGGCAAGATTCCGGTTGTGCGTGCAACTGACATCCGTCCCGGCACGGGCCGCAAATGACATGACGCAGGCGCGGTCCGCGTTGTTCAGGCCGTTGAGTGCCGTGGTGGCGACACTGGCCATTTCCTTGAGGTAAGGTTGCATCGATCCGCTGACATCGAGCAGAAGCAGCAGAGAGAGCGGCTCGTTCTCAAAGCCGAAGGAGGTGATCGGGCGCGGCTGTTCTTCATCCAGAAGGCGGAAATCAGCCTCCACCAGTCCGGCAACGGGCTGGCGATTCTGCATCACGACGACATCCACCCGTACCTCGGTGACTTCGGTCCGGAACGTCGGCCGGGACGGCTGATCCTGCGCCGGGGGTCGCGAAAAGACAACGCCCGGAAGTGCCGCCAGGAAAGCGGCGGCAAAAAAATTGCAGGGCTTGATCATTTTTGGTTTGCGAGGCAATCTCGCCGTATGATATCCTATGAATGCCTTGTCGGGACAGTTGTGTTTCTACCATTCCGGCAAAAACCCCACGGAGCGTGACTAACCCCTCGGAATGAGCTTCACCGTTTTTATTGGCAATCTTCCAGCTTGGGTGACTGCCGACGACATCAAGACTTGGCTCGCCGCCGACAACATGGTGGCTGATAGCGTGAAGGTCATCCGCAATCCCGAAACCCAGGAATCGAAGGGTTTCGGCTTCATTGAGGCTCCCAACGAAGAGGAGATGCACGCAATCATCCGCCGTTTCGATCGCGCTCCTCTGGAAGACCGTCTTCTCCGCGCCAATCCGGCGCAGCCCCTCAAGGGCAAAGGTGGGCCGCCCGTACCCGCCGGTGCAGGCCGCCCCGGCCCGCAAGGAGACCGCCCCCCCATGGGCGGCCCGGCCGGCGAACGCCGCGAACGCGGTGGCAAAAAACACCGCAAGAAGGGCCGTCCTGAGCCCCAGAGTGCCTTCGCTCAGGAACTGGCCAAAGCCCTCTAAATCTGTTTACAAATCTCTAGCCCTGACGCCGGATCGTACCGTGCTGGTACTACTGTGGACGCCGGAAGCGGGGTGGTATACTCGAGCCGGGTGTTTGTAGTTTCATCCAGGTATTGAGTGTCCCGGTTTTCCGACCGGAAGTTTCGGCACGGCACCCGGAGAGCTTTTTTGTGAACGATCTATTAATCATTCGGATTCTTGCCGTTGCAGCACTCACGGTGGCGGCCGCCCTTCAGGAACCCTTTGGATTGAACGCGCCGGTGGCGGCAGCCGCCGGGGCCGCGGGCGGTGCGGTCTTGGTCTTCTTGGAGACGCGCCTTCAGAAACTCAGTCTACGGCGGCTGGGCGGCGGAGCGCTGGGCCTGTTGGGTGGCTGTCTGGCGGCGCTGCTGATCACGCTGACTCTGGAAAAGGCGTTTCCCCTGGCTGGCCCCACCGTCCGGTTCGCGGAGGTAGCGATCCTGCTGGCCATGGCATTTCTTGGCGTGGCGCTCGGAACCAAACGCGGGGACCCGTTGATGATGCCGTTGACTCCGGAAGCCGTGGCCGCTGCGAGCGACAAGCCGGCGGCGCCGGCGGTGAACAAGAAGGCGTACCGGATTCTCGATACCAGCGTGGTCATCGATGGCCGCGTGGCGGATATCGCCGAGACCGGATTTCTCGACGGCGTTCTGGTGATTCCGCAGTTTGTGCTGCGGGAGTTGCAGTTGGTGGCGGATTCGCCCGACTCGATGAAGCGCAATCGCGGCCGGCGTGGTCTGGACTTGCTGCAGCGGGTGCAGAATATCAGCGACATCAAGGTGTTGATCGTGGAGGAGGATTTTCCGCACGTCCGCGATGTCGACATGAAGCTGATCGAACTGGCGAAGCTGTACGAATGCAAGGTGGTCACCAATGACTTCAATTTGAACAAAGTGGCCCAGCTTCATAAGGTGGCTGTGCTCAACATCAACGAACTGGCCAATGCCCTGAAACCGGTGGTGTTGCCCGGCGAGACCATGAAGGTCTTTATTCTCAAGGAAGGCAAGGAGTACAACCAGGGCGTGGCGTACCTGGATGACGGCACCATGGTGGTGGTGGACAACGCGCGGCGGATGGTCTCGAAAACCATTGAGGTGGCGGTGACCAGCGTCCTTCAAACCACCGCGGGCAAGATGATTTTCGGCCGCTTTGACGAGCGCATCCATACCGTGGACAAGGCCGGCGGCACGCACCCGGACCGGCACGAATCGAAGACCCCGCATACGGGCACGCCACACGCCGGCACTCCGCAATCCGGCACCCAACACGAACGGCGCACGGGTGAAACCCATCCCATGCCCGACCAGCCCGCCAGCGCCGCTACGGCGCCGCCCAACGCCTGAGCGTACCGGACGGGTACACTAGGAGAACAGCCCAGGGCTTCCAAACGCCGATGAAAATCAGTGTCATCCTTCCCGCCGCCGGACTCGGCACACGGATGAGCCGTCCTTCGCCCGCCCACCACGGCGTGAGCCGCAAGCAGTTCATGCTGCTGGACGGCGAGACGATTCTGATCCATACCATCCGCAAGTTTTCCGCCGTGCCACGGGTGTGCGAGATTGTGGTGGCCCTGCGAAAGGAAGATGTCGATTGGGTCAAGGATTCGCTGACCGCGGCCGGCATCGCGACACCGGTTCGGTTGGTGGAAGGCGGCGGATCGCGTCAGCAGTCGGTGCAGAATGCCCTCGCGACGATCGGCCAGGAGGTGGATCTGGTGGCCGTGCACGACGCCGTGCGGCCGTTCGTGGACACGGGTCTGATTGACCGGGTAATCGACGCGGCGGAAGCGTCCGGCGCCGCGATCGCGGGCATTGTTCCCGTGGACACGGTCAAACAGGTGCACCGGAGCCGCGTTCGGGCCACCATTCCAAGAGACCGGCTGGTGCTGGCTCAGACGCCGCAGATCTTCCGGCTGAACCTGCTGCGCCGGGCCTACCAGAAGGCGCAGGACGACGAGTTCACGGGCACCGATGAATCAAGCCTGGTGGAGCGGATGGAAGAGGTGGAGGTGACCGTAGTGGCAGGCAGCGACCGGAACATCAAGATCACACGCCCCACCGACATGGAACTCGCCCGGCTCTTCCTGGCGGAAGAACAGGCGGCCGGAAACCAGGCATGAGCGAAGAGTTTCGCACCGGAATCGGGTGGGATGTCCACCGCATGGCGGCAGACCGTCCCCTGATCCTGGGCGGTGTCACCATTCCCGCGGACGCTGGCCTTGACGGCCATTCAGATGCAGACATCATCCTGCATGCGCTCACCGACGCCCTTTTGGGTGCCCTGGCGCTGGGCGACATCGGGATGATTTTCCCCGATACCGACCCGCGATGGAAAGGCGCCGACAGCCGGGTCTTTCTGGAGCACGCGCGCGAACTGGTGCAAAAGCGCGGGTTCCGGCTGGTGAACGTGGACTGCACCGTGATCCTTGAACGGCCCAAACTGAAGGACTATCGCCAGGCGATCCGCGAGAGCGTGGCCGGCATGCTGGGCCTCGCGATTGAGCGTGTGTCGGTGAAGTTCAAGACGGCGGAAGGGCTGGGGCCCGCCGGCCAGGGACTGTCGGCCGAGGCGCAGGCGGTGGCCACGGTGAGGAGCGTCGGCTGGGATGGCTAAGGGCGCGCCTCAATCAAAACACAGCGTCCGCAAGGCAGTCTTTCCAGCCGCCGGACTGGGCACCCGCTTTCTGCCCGCAACCAAGGCGCAGCCAAAGGAGATGCTCCCGATTGTCGACAAGCCGTTGATCCAGTACGGCGTGGAAGAGGCGATCAGGTCCGGCATCTCAAACATCATCATTGTCACCGGACGCGGAAAATCGTCGATTGAAGACCACTTCGATGTGAGCTTTGAACTTGAGCACATGTTGGAGAACAAGCGCCCGAACCGGGAACTGCTGTCACTGGTCCGGAGCGTAGCCGCCGACGCGGACATCTCCTATTGCCGCCAGAAGGAGGCGCTGGGGCTTGGGCATGCCGTGCGCCGGGCACGGGAGTTGGTGGGGAACGAACCGTTCGCGGTGGTGCTGTCCGACGACCTCATCCATTCCAGGACGCCGTGTCTCGATCAGTTGATCCGGGCGTTTGATCACACCGGCGGCGCTCCGGTGCTGGCGCTGATGGAGGTCCCGCGGACAGATACCCACCTGTACGGCGTGGTGAAAGCGGAACCGGTTGAGAACTACGATGGGCGGCTGTTTCGCATCACGGATCTGGTGGAGAAACCCGCACCGGCCAAAGCACCCTCGAACCTGGCCATCGTGGGCCGGTACGTGCTGATTCCGGAAATCTTCGATTCCATCGACCGGACGGGACCCGGCGCGGGCGGCGAGATCCAGTTGACGGACGGTCTCAAGCACCTTCTGCGCACGCACACACTCTACGGCTATCTGTTCGAAGGTGAGCGCTACGACGCGGGCGACAAAATGGGGTACCTCCGGGCGACCGTGGAGTTCGCGCTTCGGCGGCCGGATCTGGGCCGGCCGTTCCGTGACTATTTGAAGTCCATCAAGCTGTAATGGCGCCTCTCACCCCATGATTCCACTCGACCTGCCGTTTCGCGCCCCGGAGGCCGGCCGCGTGGCCGAAGCCGTTCTGGCGCAACTGAAAACGAGTCCCCGGCTGGATGACGCGGCGCGGGCGCGGATTGAGACGCGCATCGAGGCACTGCGCCTGGAGAGCCTGACGGCCTTCGCGCGGTCCATTGAAGCGGACCCGGTTCACAACGGGGTCTACTACATCGCGGTGGATAGCCGCGAGCCCTTCAGGCATTACCTTTTGCGGATTGCGCCGGCGGCCGCGCCGGCCACCAGTTCCTTCCGGAAGCCGATCCTGATCGCGCGGCTCCGGCTCGCCACCGGGCCCGAGGTGGTGCTGAACGCGATCCCGTTCGCACCTGGCGACCCGGAGGCGATCCATAGCTTCACAACCGTGGTGAACCGGGCATTCCTGCCGCGGCCGTGTGGACCTCAGGCGCTGATCAGCGTGTCCGGTGGCGACTGGGTGCGCACGGCGGAGAGCGTCATGCAGGCGGCCGCTTCCCTGCCCCGCCAAGCCTCTGTCTGGTTGGGATTGCGGACAGACGCCGCGGGGTTGAAGGCGGCTGCGTTGGCGGCCTCATGGGCAGCCGTGCGGGCCGGTTGGCGAGGCGGCTACAGCCTGTGCCTGGACGATCCCGCGTTGCCGGCAGATCATGGATTGGCGTCCCGGTATGCGTGCCGGATCGCCTCCGGCGCCCTCGAGTTCCAGGGCTCGGTGAGGCGGACACGCCCGGCCGAGGCCCGGTCATTCGATCTGGACATTGTGGCGACGGCGCCGGAAGCCGCCGTGCTGCGGAGCGCCGGCGTGATTGTGCATGGCGTGGAGGCGCCCGTGGACGGACAGTGGCTCGAAACGGCCGAGGCCGTAAAACGGTTGGGGGCGGCTCTGGTGGTGGACGGGGCCTCTGCAAGCCCGGCCCTGCTCACGGGTTTGAACGCGGCAACAGCCGGCCGCTGGCACTGGAAGGCGCCGCCGGGAAGGGTTGAGGCAGCCCAGATCGTGGCATTGGCCACGGAGCTTCGCAGTGGAGTCACAGGCTAATCAAAATCTATTGGTCCAGTTAAATAGATCGCCAACTTCCCTAGATTTATCAATTCGTTACAGAAATCTCTTGTCACTCCTCGGTGGAGTGTGCTAATACTACAAGTGGGCACGGGCCGGCGGGGAGTCCCGAAACGCGCGCGCGCCATAAACCTTTAAGTCCATCGAACGGAAACCTCAGGGAGGCAGATTCGACAATGAACATTCGTCCGCTTTATGACCGGATTGTGGTCAAGCGCATTGAGGAGACGGAAACCGTGATGAACGGCATCATCATTCCGGACTCCGCGAAAGAGAAGCCGCAGGAAGGCGAAGTGGTGGCCGTCGGCCAAGGCAAGCGCCTGGACAGTGGCAAAGTTGCTGGGCTGGATGTGAAGGCGGGCGACCGCATTCTATTCGGCAAGTATTCCGGCAACGAGATCAAACTGGATGGCCAGGAGTACCTCATCATGCGTGAAGATGAAGTGCTGGGCATTCTGCAGAGCTAACAGGAGAAAGAACACATGGCTGCAAAACAGATCGTTTATTCCGAGAATTCCCGCCAGGCGATTCTTCGCGGCGTGAACCAGCTTGCGGACGCCGTGAAGGTGACCCTGGGTCCGAAGGGACGCAACGTCGTCCTGGAGAAGAAGTTCGGCGGCCCCACCATCACCAAGGACGGCGTGACGGTGGCCAAGGAGATTGAACTCTCCAATCCGCTGGAGAACATGGGCGCCCAGATGGTGCGCGAAGTGGCGTCGAAGACCTCCGATGTGGCGGGCGACGGCACGACGACGGCGACCATTCTGGCCCAGTCGATCTTCCGCGAAGGCGTGAAGAGCGTGGCTGCCGGGGCGAACCCGATGGCTCTGAAGCGCGGCATCGAGAAGGCCGTGGAAGTGGTGGTTTCGGGCGTCGAAGGGATGGCCGTGAAGGTGTCCGACGACTCGAAGATCGCCCAGGTGGGCACCATCTCCGCCAACGGTGATGCCGAGATCGGCAACACCATCGCGGAAGCGATGAAGAAGGTTGGCAAGGACGGCGTCATCACGGTGGAAGAGTCGAAGACCATGCACACCGAATTGAACACGGTGGACGGCATGCAGTTCGACCGCGGCTACCTGTCGCCGTACTTCATCACCGATCCGGACCGGATGGAAGCGGTTCTTGACGACCCCTACATCCTGATCCACGAGAAGAAGATCTCGAACATGAAGGATCTGCTGCCGCTGCTGGAACAGATCGCGCGTTCGGGCAAGCCGCTGCTCATCATCGCCGAGGAAGTGGAAGGCGAGGCGCTGGCCACCCTGGTGGTGAACAAGCTGCGCGGCACGCTGAATGCCACCGCCGTGAAGGCTCCCGGCTTTGGCGACCGGCGGAAGGCGATGCTGGAAGACATCGCGATCCTCACCGGCGGCAAGGCGATCATGGAAGAGACCGGCATCAAGCTGGAAGGTGTGCGCCTGGAAGACCTGGGCCGCGCCAAGCGCGTCACCGTGGACAAGGACAACTCGACGATCGTCGACGGCGCCGGCAAGGAAGCGACCATCGCGGGCCGCATCAAGCAGCTCCGTGCGCAGATCGATGAGACCACCTCGGACTACGACCGCGAGAAGCTGCAGGAGCGGTTGGCGAAGCTGGCCGGCGGCGTGGCGGTGATCAAGGTTGGCGCCGCGACCGAAACCGAAATGAAGGAAAAGAAGGCCCGTGTCGAGGATGCCCTGCATGCCACGCGCGCGGCGGTTGAGGAAGGCATCGTGCCCGGCGGCGGCGTGGCTCTGCTGCGCGCGGCGACGGCGTTGGCTGACCTGAAGGTGGCGGGTGACGAGCAGATCGGCGTTGATATCATTCGCCGGGCCTGCGAGGAGCCGGTTCGCCAGATTGCGGGCAACGCGGGCTGGGAAGGCGCCATCGTGGTTGGCAAGGTGCGCGAGGCGGCCGATTCCAACTTCGGCTTCAACGCGGCCACCGGCCAGTACGAGGATCTCATCGTTTCGGGCGTCATCGACCCGGCGAAGGTGACCCGTTCGGCCCTGCAGAACGCCAGCTCGATCGCGGCTCTCATGCTCACCACCGAAGCGATGGTCTGCGAGATCCCCGAGAAGAAGCCGGCGGCGGCCCCCGGTGGTCCGGGCGGCCACGGGCCGGAGATGGACTACTAGAAACAGTCCGGCTTCCGAAACAGGAAAGCCCGCCAGTCCCGCGAGGGGCCGGCGGGCTTTTCTCTTTTTTAGTTCGCAGCCGGCTCAGCCTTCGAAACTCATGATCATTCGATGGTAGAATTCGGCCGCCTGGATGACTTGGCTGCACTCCACCCACTCCACCGCGGCGTGCGCCTGATCGATGCTGCCGGGGCCGAAGACAATGGTCGGGACGCCGATACGGTGCAGCTTGCTGCCATCGCTGCCGTATGGGACGCCGCAGGGCTCGGCCGGAAGGCCCATGGCGGCCAGGGCTGCCGAGGCCGTGGCGGCAACCGGGCTCTCAGCCGCGGTTTCAAGCGCTTCGTCGGCCAGCATCGGTGGACGTTCCACTTCGCCCATGTCCTCAACCAGCGCCTGGTAGTGGTTGAGGAGCCCCTCGGCGCTTTCGCCCGGAAGCAGGCGGCGGTCGATTTCGATCTCGCAGTGATCCGGGACGAAATTGACCTGAACGCCGCCGCGGATCACGCCGACGTTGGTGGTTCCCGGGCCGAGGAGCGGATGCACCGTGCCGGCAAGCGAAGCGCTGTCGCGGTTCACGCGTTCAATCACCCGCATCATATCCTCGATGGCGTTGTGGCCCAGATGCGGCTTTGAGCTGTGCGCAGCGCGGCCGCGGGTGTGGATCTTCCAACGCAGCACTCCCTTCGTCGCGACCACGTTGCGCAATTCAGTGGGTTCGGCCACGATGGCTCCCTGAGCCGTGAGGCCCTGGCAAAGACCGAGCACTCCCTGGAACGCATACTCTTCGTCGATCACCGCAGCCAGCCAAACCTCGCACGGTGGCGCGACGCCCGACTCCACCGTCCGCGCCACCGCTTCGATCATCCCCGCCAGCCCGCCCTTGGTATCGCACGAGCCGCGCCCATACAGGAGGCCCTCGCGAATCACCGGGTCAAACGGCGGAATCGTCATCCCGTTGATGGAAGCGGTATCCATGTGGGCCTCCAGGATCAGACGGCGCGAGGAACGGCCGGGGATCTTGACGATCAGATTGGGGCGCCCGGGAAGCACTTCCCGCCGGACAGTCTCAAGGCCGTAGGGGGCGAAAAACCGCTCAATCCAGTCCGCCACGGCGGCCTCGGGAACCCCATGGTCATAGGCGGGGTTGATGGAGTTGATGCGCACGAGAGCGGCAAGCGTATCGAGAACGCGATGGTTCATGGTGAGGTCTCCCAGGAGATCGGGCGGATGGGCCCAACAGCCCGAAGGTGGATCAGTGCGCCCAGCAGCGCGACAGCGGCGGCTCCGAGAAACGCCCACTGGAAGGAGCCGTGGCGCTGGACGATCACACCGGTCAGGTAAGGCGCCACAACTCCGCCCAGGTTGCCCACGCAGTTCTGAATTCCGGTCCATTTGCCGGCCGCTCGTGGACCGGCCAGAGTCTGCGTGATGGCCCACACGTTGGAGGTAAAGAGGCCAAAGAACAGGCAGGCTGTCGAGATGAGTGCCAACGCCTGGGGGGCCGTTCGGGCGGCGTACACCGGGGCCAACCCGGCGGCGCAGAGTGTGAGGCCGAGCACAGCAAACAGGCGCCGGACGCGGGCGGCTGGCCGGCCCTGGCGAATCAGGCGGTCCGAAAGCCAGCCCCAGAACGTGGAGCCGGCGGCCAGAGCCAGGAAAGGAAGTGTGCCGCCCAGCGCCATGTCAGACAATGAGAGGCCGCGCTCACGCACCAGGTAGCCGGGGAGCCACGTGACTAGGAAATACCAGACATAGCCCAGGCAGAACATGGCGAAAGACGTGGCCCAGACCTGCCGGCGGCCAAGCAGCGTCCGGTAGGAGATAGACGATTGAGCGGCACTCTGCGGCGCGGGGTCGCGATAGTAGTACAACCAGGGAATCAGCCAGAGCAGGCTCACGAGGCCGGTCACGATGAACAGGGCACGCCAGCCGGTGCGGCCAACGATCAGGCCCCCGGCCAGGATGGTCAGCGCGGGGCCAAGTTTCGAAGCAGCATCGAGAATCGCATTGGCGAAGCCACGCCGCTCCTCCGGGAAGCCCGCCGCCAGAATCCGGGAGTAGGCCGGATACGCCACGCTTTCGCCAAGGCCCAGCGCAAGGCGGGTCCCAAAAAGTGAAACGAACCCGGCGGACCAGCCCGCGGCGGCGGTGGCCAACGACCAGAGAGCATAGCCGGCAGCGAAAGACCAGCGAACCGAGTAGCGCTCGACCACCCACCCGGACAGGATCTGGCCTAGGGCATAGCTCCAGAAGAAGCCGGAAAGCAACAGGCCCTGCCTCTCCGGATTCAGGTCTAACTCTTTGGAAATGAGCGGCATGGAGACCGCCAGGGTCCCCCGGTCAATGTAGTTCACACCCACCGAAACAGCCAGCAGCAGCAGGAGCACGCTGGCATTGGTTGCGGGGGCGGACATTTCGTTCTAGTATACGCCGGAAACTTTTTCGCCCTTTCTTCGCTTTTTCCCTTGACCTCGCCGACGATTCCAGCTATTCTCAAAAGGCGAAGACATGGCGAATATACAAAGGTAAAACGGGAGCCGCAGGGAGGTAGCCAATGCCAGAAACCCAACTTCATATCGGACCGGCCGGGTGGTCATTTCCGGAATGGGATGGCCTGTTCTATCCTGAGAGCCGGCCGCGCGGTTTTCACGCGCTGGAGCATGTGGCGCGGCATTTCAACATGGTGGAGGTGAATGCATCATTCCACCAGCCGCTTCGCCCTGAGGTGTCGAGGCTTTGGGTGAAGAAGGTGGAACGGAATCCCGGCTTCCTGTTCACCGCGAAGCTGCAGCGGCGATTCACCCATGACCGGATCCTGCTGCCGGAAGAGATCAACCGGTACCGGGAGGGGATCGAACCGTTGGCACAGGCCGGGCGGCTGGGGGCGGTGCTGATGCAGTTTCCATGGTCCTTCCGGTACACGGAAGAGAATCGCGAGTACCTCATCCGGCTGCGGCGCTCGTTCGCGCGCCTGCCGCTTGTGGCGGAGATGCGGCACTCGAGTTGGACAGCGGAAGAGGCGGTGGGAACCTTGGTGGATTACCACATCGGTTTCGTGAACATCGATCAGCCTGAGCATGCCCGAGGAACGCGGCCGTCGGCGATTCTGACCACTGGCGTGGGCTACGTTCGGCTTCATGGACGATCCGCGGAAGGCTGGTTTGACGACTTCGGTACGGACGGTGAGGCTCAGGGCCGCTTTGGTTATCTCTACTCGCCCGCCGAGCTGGCCGAATGGAAGCCGCGGATTGAGCGGCTGCGGCAGCACGCGCAGCGGGTGTTTGTGGTGGCGACGAACCGCACCGGCGCCAAGTCGCTGGTCAATCTGCTTCAGATTCGGGAGATGTTCGGTCAGGCGGGCGAGGCCCGCGTTCCGGCCGGACTGCTGCGGCGGTATCCGGTGGAACTGGGCGGTCACCGCCCGGACGCGCCGGTACAGCAGGTGCTGTTCGCGGCCTAGAGTTCTCCCAACGAGTGTGGGTCCCCGGGTACGGTCAAATCTTAGGGGGATGGTGGGTCATCGACCTGCTACGGCCGGCGCGGGGATCCACTTATTGATCATGTCGCGAACGTCATCGGGGCGGACGGGTTTGGCGAGATAGTCGTCCATGCCGGCGGAAAGGCACCGTTCCCGGTCGCCGGAAAGCGCGTTGGCGGTCATGGCTACGATGATGGTGCGGTTTTTCCCGGTTTCGGTGCGCCGAAGCTCGCGGGTGGCCGTAAAACCATCCATTTCCGGCATCTGGCAATCCATGAAGACCAGGTCGAAGCGCTGCTGGCGGATGGCGTCGAGCGCCTCATACCCATTGACCGCGATATCCACCCGGCACCCCAGCTTTCGCAACAGACCGATGCCGACACGGCGGTTGACCGGATTGTCCTCGACCAGCAAAACGTGCGCGGCGTGGGGCGTATCGCCGGCTTTGGGCGCTGGGACCGCTGAACGGGAGTCGCGGTTCAGGGCGCCCGCAACGGCCTGGATCAGTTGCGACGGCCGCACCGGCTTCATGACACAACCCACCACGTCGATGGACTTGGCCCGCTGGACAACGGCCCGCTCACCCGCCGCGGTCAGCATGACGAGAGGTAACGCTTTGAATGCCGCTTCGCTCTTCACCGCCCGCGCAACCATCAGGCCGTCCATGAGCGGCATGCGGAAGTCCAGGAGCATCAGATCGAAGGGCTCCTTCATGCGGGTTGAAGCCTGAAGCAGGTGGTAGGCTTCCGGGCCGGAGTTGGCGGTGGCCACCACAATGCCTTCGCGCATCAGTTCCCGTTCGATGATACGGCGGCTGGTGGCGTTGTCGTCCACCAGCAGAACTCGGCGGCCGGCACACTTGCCTGCCAGGCCCGGCGCCGCTTCGTACTCGCGGGTGACCGGCAGCGTGACCGTGAACCAGAACGTGGACCCGGAGCCCACTTCGCTCTCCACGCCGATTTCGCCGTTCATCATCGCGATAAGGCGGCGGGAGATCGCGAGCCCCAGGCCCGTGCCCCCATAGCGGCGTGTTGTCGACGCATCCCCCTGCGAGAAGGACTCGAACAAACGGTTCTGCTGTTCGGGTGAAATGCCGATACCGGTGTCGGTCACCTCAAAGCGCAGTTGCACCTGATTGCCATCCCGCGCCTGGGTGTGAATCCACGCCGAAACCTCACCGGCTTCGGTGAACTTGACGGCGTTGGTGAGCAGGTTAAGAAGAACCTGGCGGACACGCCCCGGGTCCCCGATGATCCCGGCGGGCACATCGTCGTCGATGGAAAGGGTGAGTTCCACGCCTTTCGAAAAGGCCTGTTCGGAGACCAGTTCCATGGCCTGGCCCACGGCATAGCGCAGGTCGAAGTCACGCTCCTCCAGTTCCAGTTTCCCGGCTTCGATCTTTGAGAAATCCAGAATGTCGTTGAGGATGGTGAGCAGGGCGCCGCCCGAGGTGCGGATGGTTTCGGCCAATTCCCGTTGCTCGTCGGTGAGAGCGGTGTCGAGCAAGAGATTGGTCATGCCGATGACCCCGTTCATCGGCGTCCGGATCTCATGCGACATCATCGCCAGAAACTCATTCTTGGCCTGAGCCGCGGCTTCGGCCTGATGACGGGCGTATTCGAGCGTGGCCGCCTGTTCAGCCAGTTGGGCGCGGCTGCGCTCCAGCTCAGCCACGTGGATGGCAAGCGACTCCTCGGCGCGCTTCTGATCGGTGGCATCAATGAGCATGCCCACCCAGACGAAGTTCCCGTCTTCCTGCCGCACCGGCTTGGCTTCACCCTGAATCCAGCGTTTTTCGCCATCCCGCATCACGCGGTAGCAGGCTTTCCAGTTGCTTTTGGAAACGATCGCCTGCAAGATCGAGGACTTGACCATCTGCCGGTCTTCCGGCACCACGGAGCGGAGCATCAGCCGGCCGTCCCGCATCACGGCATCCGCCTCCACGCCGCAAAAACTGGCCAGCCCCTCGCCCACATAAGGAAACGAGTAACGCCTCCGCCCGGCGAACCGGAACTGGAACATCACGCCCGGCGCGACACGGGCAATGCGTCCCAGTTTCTCGTCGCAATCCGCGGAGCTGAGCAGCGGCGCGATGTCCGCATGGTAGGACACGATGTGGGTGGGAGCACCCTGGTCATCGCGCGCGATGTGCAGGCGAACTCCATCGGCCACGGCACCCCCCGTGGCAAGAGTCAGTGTGGCCAGAAACTGTTGTTCCGAGTCGGCCGCGAGCGCGTCCCGCAAACGGGCCAGGGATTGGCGGTGAAAGCAGGCGTTGAGTTCACTGGCCGGGCGGCCCTCAAGACAGTCGCGTGGAAAGCCCGTCAACTGGCAGAACGCATCGTTGACCAGGATCGCTCGCGGGTCCGGCGAGCCATGTTCAAACACAATCACGGCCTGGCGCGACATCTCCAGAGAGCGCCGCTCCGGGCCCGTGATTCCTGCGGAATGGATAGAGCAGTCGAGCAACCAGCGTTCCTGCTTGACATATCGGCGCTTTTGCCGGGAAGTTCAGGCCGGGGTAGCGCACAGGTGTAATCACGCTACAGTGGGTAGACGGCGTGCCAATCGCGGCAAACCAATCGCGGCAAACCCATCATGGATATACGATTTCAATGCCAGCCGGGCTGCACGGCGTGTTGCGAGGTCAAGGGGTATGTCTACCTGACAGAACAGGACCTGGAGCGCGCGGCGGCCTTTGCCGGGCTGACCGCCCAGGAGTTCGAACGCAAGTACGTCTATCGCACGCGGCATCTGCTACGGCTGCGGAAGCCCCGGGATCGGAACTGCGAGTTTCTGGGCGCGGGCGTGTGCACAATTCATCCGGCCAAGCCCACGCAGTGCCGGGTGTTTCCGTTCTGGCCGGAGATGGTGGAGGACCGGCGGGAGTGGAAGCGCGCGGGCAAGTTTTGCCCGGGAATCGGACAGGGGCCGCTGGTGCAGATCGGAACCGCCCTCGAGAAAAGCTCCGAGATGAAAAAAGCGTACCCGTCGATGTATTGATGGTTTGTGAGCCCTCAGAACGGCTCCGGCTTCCGCTGCCTCGCAGCCAAGTCACCTGGATCACGCGGCCCGCCGCAGGGCGGCTGTCTTGCCACACCAGATCCAGGGCGCGCCTTGGCCCCAGTCATACCCGGCAAGCCCGGACGCTACCACGCCGGATCAAGCGAACGGAACGCGAGCGCATAGCGCCGGCCGAGCTCGCGCAGGCCCGGCGAATCAAAATGTACAACATCGCCCTTGTGGCCCAGACTCGCCGAAGAGGCGAAAGCGACCCGGTCCAAGTGGAGCGGCAGGGTGGCCAACTGCTCGTTGACCACGCCGCTGAAGGGGCTGGGATTGCCTTCCCGATCCCGCAGGAACTCACCCAACTGGCCGGCCACCACCGGGAGTCCGGCGCCCAGTTCGGCCCGGAGCGCGCTGAGCATCACGGCGAAACGCTGGCGGTAGGAGCGGGCCTTGGACTCATCGGCGGAGTCAGCCTCTCCCTGATGCCATAGGATGCCGCGAAGCTGGCCGTTCTTCATGGCCGCGCGGGCACGAGCCACAGCGTTCTTGAAGTGATTGGTACCGGGCTGCCATTCATCCAGCGCGGAGCCGCCAAAGGCCGCCGGAATAAGCCCGATACGAGTTCCTGGACGCGCGCGCAACAACTCGCGGGCGAAGGAGCGGCCAAGCCCGGTGCCAATGATCGTGGGCCGGTCAAAGTGCATGGGATCGACAGCCGGCGCCCAGGTGAGTTCCTTCGTCAGCATGAAGACACCGGGGATCGGAGTCTTATCCTGTTCTTCCACGGCGCCGCGGCCCGCCATGTTGGACTGTCCTGCGAGCAGGAAAAGTTCGAGCCCGGTGGGGGCGGAATCGGCTGGCGGGTTTTGACCAGACAGCGATAGACAGGCAAGAAAAAGGAGGCCGCGCACGGATTGAGACTAACACACCGGCGCGGGCCGTACAGCTTCATCCGCGTGATAGGAACTGCGGACCAGCGGACCCGCCTCGACATGACGAAACCCAAGCGCGGCGCCTTCGGCACGCAGTTGTTCGAACTCCTCCCGGGGAACGTAGCGCAGGATAGGCAGGTGCTTGGGAGAAGGACGGAGATACTGGCCAATGGTCATGATGCCGACGCCATGGGCCCGCAAGTCGCGCATGGTCTGGCGGACTTCATCAACCGTCTCACCCAGGCCCATCATGAGCCCGGACTTTGTGGGCACATCGGACCGGAGCCGCCCCGCCCAGGCAAGCATCTCAAGCGACCGCTCGTACCGGGCGCCCAGCCGGACCTGGCGGTACAGGCGGGGCACGGTCTCAATGTTGTGATTGAGCACATCCGGGCCAGCCTCCATCACAACAGCCATGGCGTCGCGATTGCCCTGGAAATCGGGCACCAGCACCTCGACTTTGCAGCCCGGGATGCGCTCCCGAATGGCGCGGATCGTGAGGGCGAACAGTTCGGCTCCACCGTCCTTGCGGTCGTCACGGTTGACGGAAGTGATCACGGCGTAGTCCAGGCCCAGGGCGGCCACGGCTTCCGCCACCCGGCGCGGTTCGTCGTAATCCACTTCAAGCGGGGCGCCTTTTTGAACCGCGCAGAATCCGCAACGGCGTGTGCAGAGGTTGCCGAGGATCATGAAGGTTGCGGTGCGCCGGTTCCAGCAATCGCCCACGTTGGGGCAGGCGGCGCTCTCGCAGACGGTGTGAAGCTGGAGCCGTGTGACCAGATCCTTCAACTGCCGGTAGTTCTCACCGGCCGGGGCGGGGGCGCGCAGCCATTCCGGACGGGCGGAACGTTGGGATTGAATGTTGACCAGCAAGGAGACACCTCCAGTGTATCGTGGCGCGGCAGTGTGCCTGTGGACCGGACCACCACCAGGGCGAATGGCCGGCGCCGCCGGTTTGAAATGACAGAGCGGCCGGTTTTGATATAACAGACTAGAGCCTCGCGCGCGTGCGGCGCTCGTTCCTTGACGTGGTGAAAGGTAGTGGCATGAGAAGAGCTATTGCGGGTGGATTGTCCCTGTTTCTGGCCCTGGGTGCGGGCGCCGCGCCGAGCCTGGCAGCCGATTGGCTGACCGACGGCGGCGACATCCGGCGCACGAACTGGCAGAAGGATGAAAAGATCCTGACCAAGGCCAATGTCAAGGACATGAAGCTGCTTTGGAAGACGAAGCTCGACAACGAGCCGCGTCAAATGCACTCGTTGCTTGAACCTCTTGTGATCGGGCGCGTGGAGACGAAATCCGGACCCAGGGAGATGGTGATCCAGGCCGGGGTTTCCGATAACATCTACGCCCTGGATGCATCCACGGGCCAGGTGATCTGGAAGCGGCACTTCGAGAGCACCTTCAAGGATCAGCCCGGCGGCCGGGGACCGAGCGTTCTTTGCCCGGGCGGAATGACCGCGAATTCGGTGATCGGCCCGGGGGACGGCGCGGGCAAATACATCATCTACTCCGTGGGCTGGGACGGGCGGCTGCAACGCCTGAATGCCGCCGACGGCGAAATGCTGGCGCCCCCGGCAAAGTTCATGCCTCCCAACGGCAAACCGTACGCGTTGAACCTGGTGAACAACGTCATCTACACGCATTCGGCACAAGGCTGCGGCGGCAACCCGAACATGGCCTACACCTACGACTTGGCAAGCAAGAAAGTTGGAAGCTGGGGACCGGCGGGCGGCGGCATGTGGGGCCGCTCAGGACCGGCCGTGAGCAAAGACCTTGTGATGTACACCGGCACCGGCGACGGCCGCTGGGACCCGGAAAACGGGCTGTATGGCAACGGGCTGATCGGTGTGAAGCAGAACCCCGAAACGAAGGCCCTGGAACTGGTGGATTACTACGGGCCGTCCAATGCGGAGTGGCTGTTCAAGCGCGACCTGGATATGCAGGTCACCCCGGCGATCTTCGAGTGGAAGGGCAAGGAGTACATGGTGGGTGCGAGCAAGGAGTGCCGCATTTATCTGATGGACACCGAGTCGATTGGTGGAGACGACCACCGGACGCCGGTCTACCGGACTCCGCTGATCTGCAACGAAATTGTAGATTTCGCCGAAGCCGGGATCTGGGGATCGCTCGCGACGTGGGATGAGCCGAACGGTACGCGCTGGGTGCTGACCCCGTTCTGGGGTCCGAAGCACTCCCGGTTTAAGGCGCCCATCGAGAATGGCGAGGTGAAGAAGGGCGCCATTGCGGCGTTCAAAATGGAGATGGCGGGCGGGAAGGCCCGTCTTGCCCCGGCGTGGATCTCGCGGGATATGAATCAGGCGGAGCCGCCGCTGATCGCCAACGGCATGATCTTCGCCTATGGCAGCGGCGAGAATACGGCCCAGGCATTCCCCGACGTCGGTCTCGACTTCCGGATGGACCGGCGCGTTCCTCTTTCCACGCACGCCGTGCTCTACGCGCTGGATGCGCAGACGGGCAAGGAACTGTGGTCCAGTGGCAAGGAGATCACCTACTGGAACCACTGGGGCGGCCTGGCGCTGGCCAACGGCAAGGTGTATATCAACACCTGGGATGGCTACCTGTATTGCTTCGGCTTAAAGAAGTAACGCGGATCGCACTGGCGTTGGCCGCGTCCGTGAGCCGTGGCGCGGCGCAGGAAGACCTTTCGCGCGAAGACCTGCAACGGGCCGTGCGGGCGTACCGCCGCCTGATGCTCGACTGGGGCGGCCTCACGCGCTACGGAAGTGAGAACGCGGAACTGCGCTTGAAGCCCGGCGAGCAGCGGGTGGTCTTTCTGGGCACCGAAATCACCGAAAACTGGAGTGAGGACGGCCGCGAATTCTTCCCGGGCAAGCCGTACCTCAACCGTGGCATCGCTCGCCAGACAGCGGCCCAGATGCTGGTGCGATTCCGGCAGGACGTAATCGCGCTTTCGCCGCGCGCGGTGGTGATCGAGGCGGGCACCAACGATATCGCCAGTGTGATGGGGCCATCCACCGAAGGAGCCATGGCGGATCATTACTTGTCCATGCTGGACCTGGCGGCCGCCCATTCCATCCGGGTGGTTCTGGCGTCTGTGCCACCGGTTTGCGATTGCGTACCCGGTGCTCCCAAACAGAGCGCCCGGCGCCCGGCGGGAAAGATCATCAGTTTGAACGGATGGCTTCGGGATCAGGCCAGGAAGAGCGGCGCCGTGTTCCTGGATTACCACGGAGTGCTCGCCGAAGGCCGCGGACTCAACAGTGCGTACACATCTGACGGATTTCTGCCCAACAGCGCCGGGTACCGCCAGATGGCCGGTGCGGCCGAGCGCGCCATCGCGGAAGCGCTGGCCCGCTGAGACTTCCCCAGGAACGGTCGCTGTTCCGTGCGCTTTCGGAAGTTTTACCGATGAGTGCAACCCGGTTGACGATATGGCCAACAGAGGTGCACGATGCAGCGGCTATCCCTGCCACTGGAGAATCTACGCGAAAGCCGGAACAAGAGCCCCGGGCTGACGGCTGATGGGCCTGGGGCGGACCACTACCCGGTCCACCACCGGAACGAGTCTCAGGCGGTCCTGGATCTGACCCCGATTCCGATTCGATTGGTGGACCGGGATGGCCGTGTGGAGTTCGCGAATCGTGCGTGGATGCTGTCGGCGGGAGTGGCCCGGGAAGCAACCACTTGGGAGAATCTCTTGGCCCGCGGAGTCCGGGAGGAGGGCAAGCGGCAGTGGTTTGCAGCCTTCGAGTCACGGAAGCCGTATCAGATTGCGTTCGCGGTGGCGCGCACCGATGGCCAACATCTCCATCTGACGGAGGTCGGGCAGCCCCGGTTGGGGCAGGACGGGGTCTTCCAGGGCGCCGGGACAATACGGGCGCTGGAGTCCCGTCTTAACGAGGCCGGCAAGCCGTTACCCGTGCTCGATCTGGCCCGAATGGCCGGCCAGGCGGCGGGCGCCACGCATACCGAAAGCTTGAGCCACTGGAGCAGCAGCGTGGAGAGTTGGCTCACACTGGCCAGTCTGGCTCCATCCCGGGGCGCGGTTTAGGCGAAAAGGAGTTCTCGAACCAATTCCATGTTTGCAATCATCGGAATCGTAATCGTATTCGGCAGCGTCATCGGTGGCTACCTGATGGCGCACGGACACCTGGAAGTGCTGTTCCAGCCGAACGAACTGGTGGTGATCTGCGGAGCGGCTCTGGGCAGCATGCTGGTGGCGAACCCGCTGCCGATCGTGATTGGCGTGATGAAAGGGTTGATCGGCGTCTTGAAGGGAAGTCCCTACAACAAGGCGATGTACCTGGAAAACTTGAAGATGCTGAACGCCGTATTCACGCACGCCCGGAAGAACGGCCTGGTGAAGCTGGAAGCCGACGTGGATGAGCCCGACAAGAGCCAGGTGTTCTCGCAGTTTCCTAACTTCCTCAAGAATCACGCGGCGGTGGGACTGGTGTGCGACACGTTGAGAACGGCGATCAGCGGCGGCATCGGGCACCATGAACTGGATCAGGTGATGGAGCAGGACATCGAGATCCACGCCCATGAGCAGAACCTGATCGCCACGGCGCTGAACACCACGGCCGACGCATTTCCCGGCCTTGGCATCGTCGCCGCCGTGTTGGGCGTCATCGTCACCATGGGCGCCTTGGGCGGCCCTCCCGAACAGATTGGCCATCACGTGGCGGCGGCGCTGGTAGGCACGTTCCTGGGTATTCTGCTGTGCTACGGCATTCTGGGTCCCCTGGCTTCAAACATGACCAAGATCATCGACTGCGAGAAAGAGTACCTGCTGTTTCTGCGCGCGGGCGTGATGGCGTTTGTGCGCGGCGCCGCGCCCATTCTGGCCTCTGAGATCGCGCGGCGCGCCATCCCGCACCACGAACGGCCGTCGTTCAAAGAGATGGAAGAGGCCTGCCGCGGCGGTGCCAAGTAAGGCGGTGCCCGCTAACGCGGCGCCAGGGGAGTTCTTTCAGAGCGGCAGCCCGGACCCCACCGGAAGTGGTGAGGAACTGCTGATCAAGATGGCCGGTGAGCTCTCCCAAATCCCAAACACGGTACTGATTGAGGGCCATACCGACTCGAAGCCATTCAACCGCGAAGGCTATTCCAACTGGGAGCTTTCGGTGGACCGGGCCAACGCGGCGCGCCGCCTGATGATGATGTACGGCCTGCGGTCCGACCAGGTGATGCAGGTGCGCGGCTTCGCGGACCAGCGGCTGTTCACCCAGGATGACCCGGAGCATCCCTCCAACCGGCGCATATCGGTGCTGGTGCAGTATGCCGATTCGCCGCCTGGGACAAACCTCGATCCGATGACCGAGGCCGGCAAGAAGGCCGCCGGCGGCGAGGGCGGCGAGCCGGCCCCGGCAGCCGGGGCCAAGGCCGAGGAAGCCAAACCCGAGGAGAAGAAGTCCGGCGGGCACTGAGGGCATATACTGGCGGATGATGAAACCGCATCGAACGATCCCCGCGGCAATCCCGGCCGCCGCCATCCTGATCGCGTTCGCGGCCGGGCCATCCAAGGCGCAGCAGCCCGATCTGGCAGCCGAGATCCGGGCCCTGCGGGCATCGGTGGAAAAGCTGGCCCGTTCCCAGCAGGAGTTGGTGCTGCTGACGCGGGTCCAGATCACCGAAGCGCGTGTGGCGCCGCTGGAGGCGCAACGGTCACAATTGCTGATGCAGGAAGCGCAACTGGACCGCGAACTGGCAGCCATGCAGGGCGGCGCCGGACAGGCCTCAAGCCAGGCGGCGGCGTTGGCGGGAGCTGGGCAGGAGTTCGTGGCCACTTCTCCCGGCGCGCCGCAGATGACCTCGGAACTGAGCCGGCGGCTGGATGAGGTGCGGCGTGTGCGCCACGGACTCGATCAGCGGATTCAGACATTACGAGCGCGCAGCGCGGTGTGGGAACGGCAGATCGAAGAGTTGCAGAAGTAAGATCTGCGCGGAGCAAGATCTGAGGAAGGAAGATCTGAGAAAGCAGGGCCGTGGTTCAATCGCGGCGCCAGTCGCGCGAGAGCATGGAGTAGACCCTCAGATCGGTGAACTCTCCGTTCAACAGTTCACCCTCCCGCTCAACGCCCTCCAGAACAAATCCCAAGCGCTCCGGCACCCGCCAGCTTTCCTGATTCCCCGGCGCGCACTTGATCACCACGCGGTTGTAGCCTTGTCCGAAGAGCAGACCCGTCACCGCCCGGCAACACGCCGTGATGATGCCCTTCCCTCTCGCCTCCGGCGCCAGCCAGTAGCCCAGATCCACGGAGCGGCCCAGCCGGCTGCCCGGATGCGCCCCAAAGCCGCCCGAAAACACGCCGCCGCGCCAGATGCCGCCGGCGAATCCATCACCGGAATGCTGGCGCCCGGCGGCCCACCGGATGAAGTTCAAGCTGTCTTCGGCCCCGTGCGTGTCCTGCACCCACGGAAGCCAGCGTGCCAGATCGGCTCGGTGCTTGTCGATCACGGAAAACAGGAGTGAGGCATCGTCTTCTGCATACGAGCGGATCTCTGTGACGTCATCAACCTGGATCGGGAGCATCGATGCGTTCCGGGCAGCCGTGGAGTGCTATGCTGTCAACCGATGCATCTTATCACTCTCGCGGCCTGTCTTTTCAGCGTGCAGAATCCTCCGGTCCCCAAGATCCCCGAAACGCTCATCCACGACCCCGGCGTTGTCTACTCCACCGTGGGCGGGCGCATGGAAATGGATGTCGTCCGTCCTCGCAACGCAGCCGGCGCGCCCGCGGTGGTGCTCATCCACGGCGGCGGGTTCCGGCGCGGCAACCGGCAGAGCCAGTTGCCGCTGGCTGTGAAGCTGGCCGAGCGGGGCTATGTCGCCGCGGCCGTCACTTACCGGCTGTCGCCCCGCAATCAGTTCCCTGCCCCGGTGCATGATGTGAAGGCAGCCGTGCGATTCCTGCGGGCAAACGCGGTCCGCTTCAACCTGGACGGATCCCGGGTCTGCGCCTGGGGCGGGTCGGCGGGGGGCCATCTGGCACTCATGCTTGGGCTCACCGCCGGTGTCGCGGAGTTTGAAGGCTCCGGCCCCAACCAGGACCAGCCAAGCTCCGTGAACTGCGTCGTGAACTACTATGGGCCCACGGATTTCACGCAATCCTATGCCAAGAGCGTCGACGCCGCGGAAGTGCTTCCGCTGTTCCTGGGCGGCAACCTGGAGCTTGCCCGGGCGGCACACATCAAGGCAAGCCCGCTCAACTGGGTGACTCCGGCCGCGGCGCCCGTGCTTTCCGTCCACGGCACACAAGATGCCTATGTGGCCTATGAACACTCCGTCTGGCTCACCTCGCGTCTGCTCGATGCCGGGGTGGCGGCGGAGATCGAAACGCTTTCCGGCGCGGGGCACGGCTTCCGCGGCGCCGACGCGGAGCGGGCCGAGGCGCGAGGATTTGCGTTCCTTGAGAAGCATCTGGCCGGGAAACCGCAGAAGCGCATTCTGGTGTCGGACCACGGCCCCGGGGGAGAGATTCTTGCACTCGAGTGGCCCTCGGGCCGCGTCCTGTGGCGCGTGCCCAATCAGCGCGGCCACGACGTGCAGTGGCTGGAGAACGGCCACGTGCTGTTCACCATCGGGCCCAGCAGGAAAGTGGTTGAACTGGGGCCGGACCGGCGCGAGGTCTGGAGCTATTCCGAAGGGCTTCAGCACCCCCTGGCGGCACAGCGCCTGCCGAACGGCAACACGCTGATCGGCGATCCGGTGGCCGGCAAAGTCATCGAGGTGACGCCCGCCAGGCAGGTGGTGTGGACCTACGAAAGCCCCGACATCGGCAAAATGCGCATGAGAAACTCGAAGCGCACGGCCGCCGGGACGACGCTGATCGCAATCGAGGCCGTGTCGAAGATCATTGAAGTGGATCAGGCGGGCAAGATCATCTGGACCTGGCAGGCGCCGAACGGCGAGAACCGGCGAGCCTACCAGGCCATTCGGCTGGAGAACGGGAACACCATGGTCAGTCTGTCGGATCCGGGCGAGGTGGTGGAAGTGGACCGGTCCGGAAAAGTGGTCCGCTCGGTGGGTGGAACCAATCCGAGCCTTCAAATGGGGTGGGCTTCCGGCATCAAACCGCTGGCCAACGGCGGAATCCTGATCTCGGACTACACCGGCCGGCGGCTGGTGGAAGTGGATGCCAAGGGTAACGTGGTGAACGAATTGCGCACCGGGCCGTGGACCATTGCCAGCGTGGAGACAATCGACCGCTGGTAGCCGCCGGCGGGAACAGGATTAGTCATCGTCCGGGGCCACGAAGTTCGTGAGCATGACGGCTCGCTTCCTGTTCACGCCGTGGACGTGGCCGTAGAACTTGCGGGCCCGGTTGATCACCACGTCAATCGTGCGGTCAGCCGGGTAGTCAAACATCAACACATCCCCGGGCGCCAGGTTCAGGAGATTCTGGACGCTCAACGTTGGTCCGCGTAGCCGGGTATCGACGAGCAGCCGCGTGGGGCGAACCAGGCTGAAGACGCGCCGTTGCTCCGTCTCGGATGATTCGGTTTTGCGCGCCGACCACTGCTGATCGAACTTCTGGCCCAGCATCTTGATGATGATGGAGGGGATACCGATGTTCATCATGCCGGACAGCTCACCGATGCGCACCTCAATGCTGACGGCGACGACGGCTTCGTTCGGCGCCAGAATCTGCAACAGTTGCGGTTCGGTTTCGAAGGCTTCGATGGAAAAGTCGATGACGGCCACCTGACGCCAGGCTTCTTTCAGATCCTTGAGAATGATGCGGATCATGCCATCGAGGATCGCCTGCTCGATCTCCGTGACCTCGCGCTCAAACTTGGCGCCGGCGGCCACCCGCCCCCCGAGCAGCGTTTCAAGAATGGGAAAGACCAGGGACGGGTTCAGTTCAAGCAGAGCATTGTTGTCGAACTGGAGCATGCCCAGCGAAACGATGCACGTGGGCGAAGGCAGACACTGGGAAAACTCCATGAAGGAGAGCTGTTCCACGCTGACCAGGTTGACCATGACGTAGGCGCGAAGATACGCCGAAAGGCTGGACGCCAGGCTGCGGGCGAAGTTTTCATGAAGCAGGTGGATGGAACGAAGCTGGTCCTTGGCAATGCGGTCCGGGCGGCAGAAGTCGTACGGCTGTGCCTTGCCGGCCTGGTCCTCGTTCTGCGGGACTTCACGCAGATTCTTGAATACATTGTCGATTTCCTGCTGTGTGAGGACACGATCACTCATCCGGAATGCTCCAAAGGCATCCATCGGCGGAAAGTGCCGGGGACTTGACGGGCGCCCGGCGGCTCCGGGCTACTTCGCGGCCGGGGCCTGTTTGCGAACCTGCTCGAAGTACTGCTGCACGTAGTCCTGGTAGATCAGCGGGATCTCATCGCGATGAATCTCGCCGCCAAGATCGGCGTGTTTGCCCTTCTTCTGCGAATACGGTGTCTTCAACTGCTGGCGGCCGCTTGAGACCTCAACCATCACCTCGCCCTGGATGTTCTGGGCGCGCTTTCCGATGATCTCGCTGATCTTGCCCATGGCGCTCAACTGCTCCGCCAACTGGGTGTCCTTGTTGCCGTCCTGCTTGCCCATGCCGCTCTTGGCATCCTTGGCGGCCTGCTGATCGCTCTGATCCCCGCTCTTGCCCTGGGCGCTTTCGGACTTCTCGCCGCCCTCGCCCTGGGGATCGCCTTGCTGCTCCTCACCCTGCTGGCCGTCTCCGGTTTGTTTACCGGGCATCTGCTGGCCCTTCTGGGATTGCTGCTGGCGCGAGGCCGGGGACTGCTGGCCGGACTTCTGATTGGCCGCCTGCTGATCCCCGCCCTTGGGCTTGATGTTCATTTTGTTCATCAGGTTGGCGAAGGCATCCCTCATCTTGTCGAGCAGGCTGGAATTTTCGTTCTCGCCGTTGCCCTGGCGTCCCGATTTCGAGTCGTCCTGCTTGGACTTCTGGCCGCCCTTGTTCTCGCCGGAAGCCGTGTCCTGTCCGCTGGGCTGCTGATCGTCGCCGGCATTCATGCCCTCGGCCTGTTCGCCCTCTTCAGAGGGCTCCGCGGAAGGGTCCGGTGAACGCTTCTGGCTTTCCCTGCCCTTGTCGCCGGACTCAACGCCCTGGTCGACATCGGGCACCTCGATCGTGCCCAGGGCCTGTTGGCTTGCCGGGTCGAGTTGCTCGGCTTTATCCGGACCTTCGTTGTGCTCCCCAATTCCCTTGATGTCCTGCTCAGGCCGCTTGCCGCCCTTGCGCTGGGCCACTTCCTCCGGCTGGGACTGGAACAGGTCGAACGCCATCGCAACCATCGGTTTCGACAGGTCCAGACCGTTCATCACCCCATAGCGGACGCCGAAAAGCACCGCCGCCCCCAGCGCCAGAACGGCGGCCGCCAGCGCGGCGCGCGGAAAGCTGAACGGCATCGCTTGCGCCGGGGCAATCACCGCGGCCTGATCCTCGGCCTGTTGGCGCTGGCGGTCGCGGACGGCGGGATCGAAGAGCCGGTTGTCGGGATCCAGAAAGTAGAAAGCCGTGGAAAGGGAGTCGTCCAGCCCAAGCCGCTGGTCGATCTGCTGCGCAATGCGGTAGGCGGGCAGGATCCGGCTGCGGAAGCGGACCACGCCGATGCCGAAGCTGATGGTGAACAGCAGCACCGGCCAGTACCAGTCAAGCACCTGGGTCCCCAGGAACAGTAAAAGAATAAACCCGCCCAAGCCGATAGATGCCGAGTAGGCGGTCTGGACGGCCAGAAGTTGCAGGATATGGCGGCGGCGCGCACGTACAACCAGAGTCCGGAGCGCCTCGGACGAAATAGGCAATGCGTTCTTCCCGGTTTCATTATGTCATCGTTCACGAGTTCTCTGCGAACCGGATTGGTCCGGCGGACGTCCAGGTATGATGAAGAGAAACGCATGGTGTTGAGTTCAGGAGCCGGCGGATCACCCGGTGGGGCGCCCGGCGGACCAGCCGGTGGAAAAATGACCGGCTGGGCAAAGCTGCTGCTGGTGGCGGCCAACGTCGTTTCCGTCGCCTGCCTCGTTTGGGTGCTCCGGGGCGCCGAATTGACCGGTCTCGACGAGGAACTGGCCGCTCTGCACTGGGGGTGGGTGGCGGTGGCCGTGGGCGCCGACATTCTGGTCTACGTCTGGCAGGGGCTGCGATGGAGCGTCCTGCTGAACCCGGTGGAGCGGATTCCGGCCGGGCGCTCGGTGCGCGCAATCTACGTGGGCCTGTTTGCCAACGAACTGCTGCCCCTGCGGCCCGGCGAAGTGATCCGGGCGTATCTTCAGGCCCGTTGGAGCAGCATTCCGTTTTCCGTCACCCTCACCTCGGCGGTGATCGAACGCGTCTTCGACGGCATTTGGATCATCACCTGCCTCGCCGTCTCCCTGCAAATGGGGACCATCCCGGCCGCGGGCGTCGCGGGCGGAAGGCTGGAAAACGCCGCCTGGGCACTGGGGGCGGTGGTGGCCGTGGGAGCACTGATTCTGGGCTTCATCATGTTCCACCGGCAGCGTGCGGAAGAAGCCGCGGCATCCACGCGGTGGGCGCGGAAGTTCAAGGTGTTCGTGGCGGATTTGCACGCCATGGGCAACTCCGTCTCCTTTCTGTGGGCCTTTGGCTTGAGCCTGCCGCACCTCCTGCTGCAGGTGGTTCCCATCTATGCCCTGGCCCGGGCCTTCGAGATGGAAGAACTCACCCTGGGCGCGGCAATGTTGACGCTTCTTACCCTGCGGCTGGGCACCGTGATTCCGAATGCGCCGGGAAACCTGGGTACGTTTCAGGCACTGGCCGTTTTTGCCCTGCAGCTGTTCCTGGTGGAAGGCGTACGGGCCAAACGGTTCGCACTGGTGCTTTGGGGAGTCGTAACCCTGCCGCTGCTGATCGCCGGCGCCGTGGCGCTGGCGGTAACAGGGCTCAAGATCCGCGAGCTCATCCGGCAGGCCGAACAGACGCATCCGCAAGCGGAAGTGGTAGACTCACTCAAGTAGCCATCCCAGAGTAAAACATGCTCTTTCCGCTGCTGATGCTGACCGCGGCTTCCGGCTGGAGCGCGGTCCCCGCAAAACCAATCCTGGCCGCGTGCGGCGGCTGCCACGGAGCCACGAAGCCCGCCGGTGGCCTGAACCTCGCCTCGCTCTCCCCAAATCTTGAGGACAAGTCTGTTCGCGAGCGCTGGACTCGTGTGCATGACCGCGTGGAGCGAGGCGAGATGCCTCCGCCGGGAGTGCCTTTCGCCCAACCGGCGAAGGCGGCCATCCTCCGCGATCTGCGGCGTGCGTTGCATGAGGCCGACGCCCGCGAAGTGGCCCGGCAGGGACGCGGTCCCGTTCGGCGGCTCAACCGCGATGAGTACGAACAGAATTTGCGCGACCTTCTGGCGTTGCCTCATCTGGATGTCCGGGACATCCTGCCGGAAGACCGCGAAGCATTCCATTTCAACAAGACCGCCGAGGCGCTCGACATGTCGCGCGTGCAGTTGACCGCTTACATGGATGCGGCCGAAGCAGCTCTGCGCGAGGCCATGGCAACCACCCCGGCGCCGCCCGAAGCCACCGTGCAGCGGGCCTTCGGCGCCAGGCTCTTCCCCGGCCAGCGAAGCACCGGCGGGCGCGAGTCAATGTTCTTCCTCAAGGACAACCAGGGAATCAATGTGGAGCGGGCAGCGGCGGTTCCGTGGACTCGCGAGACGCTGGAGGATCAGGCCGTGGAGATGGGGCTGTTCCGGTCTCCTGGCTGGCCGTACGGAGCGTTCCCGCAGCGGATCGCAACGAAGCACCCGGGCCTCTATAGAGTACGTTTCGCGGCTCGCGCGGTGCTGCAGCATCCCGGCTTCCGGCTCACCGACGCCTCGCACACGGTGCCGATGACGCTGCGGTCGCGGCGGCCCACCAATCACGATATCGCCGAGGACGTGAAGTCGGTAGGCGGGATTTTCGACATCCGGCCTGGGCGCGGCGTCTATGAGACCGTTGTCTACCTGCGCGAAGGCCAGACGGTCGAATATGGGCTGCTCGGCCTGCCGGTGCCGCAGGTGGATGCCATTCCCAGCCAGCCGGGAAGCTACCGTTATCCGCCGTTTCCCGCCGGCGGCCAGCCTGGCGTGGCGTTCAACTGGATTGAGTTGGAAGGCCCCTTGCCACCCGCTTCGTGGCCGCCAGCCAGCCATCGTGTCCTGTTCGATGAACTGGGCATCCACCCGTCGCCCGCCAATGCCCGCGCGGAAGCCCGGCGTCTGCTGCGGCGATTCATGGGCCGGGCCGCAAGACGTCCGGTGCCGGAGACCGCCGCCGCGCCATTCGATCAGTTGATCGCCCGGCGTCTGGACAAAGGCGAGCCGTTCGTTGAGTCGGTGATCGCGGGCTACCAGGCATTCCTGTGCTCCGGCTGGTTCCTTTATCTGGAGAACCCGCCGGACGCCCACGCCATCGCCGGCCGCCTGTCGCATTTCCTGGCCAATACCGCGCCCGACACCGAGTTGCGCAGCCTGGCCGAGTCCGGCCGCATCAGGGAGCCGGCAGTGGTCCGCGCCCAGGCGGATCGCCTGATCCAGTCCCCTGGATTCGAGCGCTTCGTAAAGGCTTTTGCCGGGTACTGGCTCAATCTGCGCCACCTTCGGCGCGACGATCCGGATATCCGGCTGTATCCCGAGTACCGTCTGGACGAGTACCTTGTGGATTCGATGGAGCGCGAGACGCTGGCGTTCATCACCACGCTGGTGCGCGAGAATCTGCCCGCCGCGTCACTCGTGAACGCGAACTTTACCTTCGTCAATGAACATCTCGCCCGGCATTACGGCCTGCCGGCCATGGAAGGCTCGCGGCTGCGGCGTGTGGAGTTGCCGCCATCCAGCCCGCGCGGCGGCCTGCTCACTCAGGGCGCGATTCTCAAGATCACCGCCAACGGCACCTCGACATCACCCGTGCTGCGCGGCGCCTGGATCATGGACCGCATCGCCGGGGACCCGCCGCCACCGCCGCCACCCAACGTGCCGGCCGTCGAGCCCGACATTCGCGGCGCCAAAACCATTCGTGAGCAACTGGCGCTGCACACCAGGTCCGCCCAGTGCGCCGGTTGCCATGCAAAGTTCGACCCGCCTGGCTTCGCCCTTGAAAACTTCGATGTTCTCGGCCGCTGGCGCACGCGGTATCGCGGCGTCGCGGAAGGCGAACGCGTCACCGGCATCGATCACACCGGGCACGACTTTGCGTACACCGTGGCTGGCCCCGTGGATGCCGGCGGCACGCTCGCTAATGGAAAGACGTTCCGGAATGTGCTGGAACTGAAAGCCATACTCGCCTCGGATCCGCGGCCGCTGGCTCGGAACCTGATGCATCAGTGGATCGTGTATGCCACCGGAACTCCGGTGCGTTTCTCCGATCGCGCTGAAGTGGAACGGCTGCTCGACCAATGCGCCCCGGCCGGATATCGCGTGGGCGATCTGTTGCGGGCGTTCGTCGGTAGTAAAATCTTTCTCGGGGGCACTTCGTGAACTTCCTTTCGACACCCACGCTTCCGCGACGCACAGTGCTGCGGTCCGCCGGCGCCTCGCTCGCGCTGCCGCTGCTTGAGTGCATGACGCCCGCGCGCGCCTCCGCCGCCGAACCGCCGCGCCGCATGCTGATCTTCGTCAACAACCTGGGCGTGTTGCCGAAGAATTTCTTCCCTTCCACCGCCGGCCGCGACTACGAAGCGTCGCCCTATCTCAAGGAACTGGCATCGGTGCGAAACGAGTTCACGGTCTTCAGCGGCTTCTCGCACCCGGGCGTGAGCGGAGGCCACAGCACCGATAACTGCTTCCTGACAGCGGCCCGCGGAGCCTTTAAGAGCGGGTTCCGGAACTCCATTTCGCTCGATCAGTTCGCCGCGGACAAACTGGGCCAGGTGACCCGCTTTCCCACCCTGAACCTGGGTGTCAACATCGACAAAGGCAACCGCAGCCTGTCATGGACACGCGACGGCGTCCTGCTGCCCGCCGAAGACAGCGCTCCAAAGCTCTACGAGAAAATGTTCGTGCAAGGCGACCAGGAATCCGTGGCGCGCGAACTGCGCCGCATTGAGAGCCGGGGCAGCATCCTCGACACTCTGCGCGGCGAAACCCGGCGCCTTCAAGACCGGCTGGGCAGCGCCGACAAGGAGCGCCTGGACCAATACGCCACCTCCGTCCGCGAAGTGGAGCAGAGGCTGCAGGTAGCGCGATCCTGGGAGATGAAGGCCAAACCATCGCCCAGTGGCCCGGCGCCAGCCGATCTGCAGGACAAGAAGCTGTTCTTTGAAAAGATCGGCCTGATGCTCTCCATCGCCCAGCTTGCTTTTGAAACCGATTCCACGCGCATCGTGACCCTGATGGCCGACGCCTTTGTCACTCCGGCCTTCCAACTGAACGGCCGCGCGCCCACCACCGAGAGTTACCACGGTCTCAGCCACCACGGACAGGCGGAAACCAAGGTGAAGCAGTTGGAAGAGGCGGACCGCCAGCAAATGGCCCTGATCCGCGATCTGATCGGCAACCTGGCCCGGCGCCAGGAGGCCGGAAGCCGTCTGTTGGACCAGACCATGGTGCTCTATGGCAGCAACATGGGCGATGCCAACATTCACGACAATACGAACCTGCCGCTCATTCTGGCCGGTGGCGGCTTCCGTCACGGACAGCACATAGCCCACCGGCGCGACAACAACACGCCGCTTTGCAATCTGTTCATCACCCTGCTGCAGCGGATGGGAGTTGAAGCCGATTCGTTTGCCAGCAGTTCCGGCCGGCTTGAATTGGCCTGACCGGACCAAGGCCCCTGCCGGGCGCGGCTATTCCAGGTTCAAGGCCTGCTCGCGGATCTTCTCAATCGCCGCCTTCGCTTCCAGGCCCAACCGCGTGATCTCCAGCCCGAACTCGCCCGCGTTACCCGATTTCGAAACCACCGTGTTGGTTTCGCGCCCCAGTTCCTGCACCAGGAAATCGATCTTCTTGCCGGTCTCACCGCCACGGTCAAGCAGTGTTTCCAGTTCCCTGGTGTGAATCTTCAGCCGGGCGATCTCTTCCGCCACATCGCTGCGGTCGGCAAGCAGAGCCGCTTCCTGTGCCAGACGCGCCGGGTCCACACCGGGACCATTCAGCAGCTCGCGGATCCGGTTCTCAATGGCCGTTTTCATCGCCGGCACAGCCTGGCCGCGCAGCGCTTCAATGTCGCGGGCCACCCGGCTGATGGTCTGATTGTGGCGGCGGATCTCAGCGCCCAGTTCCGCGCCCTCACGCTCGCGAAACAGGTTGAGAGCCGCCAACGCCTCTTCGGCCGCGCCCAGCACCAGCCCTTCCAGTTGCGGGTTCGGTTCGGCCGGCGCCGTATCGCCGAACATGCCCGGCACCGCGAGCATCCGCGTCACGTCCAAACGCGCCTCAACCCCATGTTCGGCGGCAAGATCGCCCAGGGCGCGCACATACGCGGCCGCCAGGCCACGGTTCAACGCCGGTGGCCGCGCCGCGCCGGCATCCTGCCAGTTGACACGCACATCGATATGGCCGCGCACGGCGTAGCGCCGGATGAGGTTCCGCAAGGCGGGCTCAAACGGCTCCACCTCCGCGGGCAGTTGAAAGTGTAGATCCAGCCCCCGGTGATTGACGCTCTTGACGGCGACGATCACGCTGGTGGCTTCAAAGGCTCGCGCGATGCGCGCGAAACCGGTCATGCTGCGGAGAATGGGCACGGGGATGATTCCTTATCCGGGGAGTAAACCGGCTTCCAGATACTGTAGCTCATGCAGGCGCTGGTAAATGCCGCCGCCGCTCACCAGTTCGTCGTGGGTTCCTGTTTCAGTGATCTCGCCCCGGTCGAGCACCACAATCTTGTCGGCGCGGCGAATGGTGGAAAGCCGGTGCGCAATCACCATCACCGTGCGGTGCTCCATCAGATTGGCCAGGGCGCGCTGCACCAGGATCTCGCTTTCGGTGTCCAGGTGCGAAGTGGCTTCATCCAGAATAAGGATCGGGGCGTTCTTTAACAGCGCCCGCGCAATCGCCAGCCGCTGCCGTTGTCCGCCGCTCAGCTTCTGGCCGCGTTCACCGATCAGGGTGCGGTAGCCCTCCGGGAGCCGCTCGATGAACTCGCTGGCCAGCGCGCTCGCCGCCGCTGCCCGCACCTCCTCATCGGACGCCTCGGGACGCCCGTAACGGATGTTGTTCTCCACCGTGTCATTGAAGAGGAACGTGTCCTGGGCCACAATGCCGGTCTGGCGGCGCAACGAAGCCAGTTTCAAGTCCCGCAAGTCCCGTCCGTCGATCCGGACCGCGCCACTCGTTGCGTCATAAAAGCGCGGCACCAGATTCGCCAGCGTGGTCTTGCCAGCCCCGCTCGGCCCCACCAGAGCCACCACTTCTCCCGCGGCCACCGTCAGCCGGATACCGCGCAGCACCTCGCGATCCGGTGTGCCCGGGTAGTGGAACCGCACGTTATCGAACACGATCTCCCTCAAAAACGTTCCAAGTTCCCGCGCGTCCGGCGAATCGCCGATCAGCGGCTCCCGGTCCAGATACTCGAAGACCTTCTGCGACGCCCCCGATGCCTGCGAAAAAATGT
Source organism: Acidobacteriota bacterium (assembly GCA_016870915.1). Taxonomy (GTDB): domain Bacteria; phylum Acidobacteriota; class Terriglobia; order Bryobacterales; family Bryobacteraceae; genus VFZY01. The sequence continues at coordinate 64,732 of VFZY01000001.1, forward strand.
TGTGGATGCCGGTGAGCCGCTTCACCGGCTCATACAGCATCAGCAATGCGATCACGAAGCTGGTAAAGCCGCCCGTGGTCATCTGCCCGGCGCGAATCTGGGACTGGGCATAGGTGAGCAGCCCCACAATGGTCAACGCGCCAAAGAACTCAATCAGCGGCGAAGCCAGCGCCTGCTGGGCCACGTACCGCAGGTTGCTCCCCTTCAGCTTCAACGCCGCCCGCCGGAACCGCGACGATTCATGGGCTTCGCCCACGAATGCCTTCACCACCTGCTGGCCGGTCAGCGTTTCCTGAAGGATCTGGTTCAGGTCCGCCGTGTCATCCTGCGCCCGCCGCGTCGTTCGGCGCAGCCGCCGCCCGATTCGCGCCGTGGGCACCAGCACAAACGGCAGCAGCGTCAGGCTGACAATCGCCAGCTTCCAATCGCTCTGCAGCAGGAACCACAACAAGGCCATCGCCGTGAACCCCTGCCGCAGCCAGTCCGCCAGAATGTGGGACGCCGCCACCTGGATCTTATCAAGGTCATTCATGATCGAGGACATCACCTGGCCCGTCGTATTGCTCTCAAAGAAGTAAGCGTCCTGGCGAAGAACCCGGTCGAAAACCGCCTGCCGAAGATCCGTCACAGCCGAATAGCCGGTGTAGTTGACGAAGTAGTTGCCCAGGTAGTCACACAAACCCTTCACCAGAAACACGCCCACCACGCCTGCCGCCACCATGCTCCACGTCGTGGTGATCCAGGCCGGTAGAAGCTGGTCGAGATAGAGCGGCACGTCGACCAGCGGAATTCTGGCCAGCAGAACGCGCTCGTCCGGGGCGTTGGGGTTCAGGACGCGGTCAAACACCGGCTTCAACAGCAGCGCCATCAGCGCCTGGGCCGCACCCACCATCGCCATCAACACCACGGAAGCCGCCAGCGGACCCCAATACGGCCGTACATACCGCAGCAGCCGTCTCACGCCTTCTCCTTCAACCGGTCGATTGCGGCCAGCACCGCCGCGGTCTCAATCCCATCGATCCCTTCCTTGCGCGCCAACACCTCCGCCGCGGTCCGCCACGGTGCCCACACCACATCGTCGGATGGTCCGAACAGCACAACCGTGGGCAGGCCGAAGGCCGCCGCCATGTGCGCCGGGCCGCTGTCGTTCCCCAGAAACAACGACGCGCCGGATAACAGGCTCTTCGTTTCCTCGAGCGACTGGCCGGCCATCACCGGAAACTCGCGAAAGGCCGCAAGGTCCTCCCCCGGGCCGCCCACGAAAACCGGGTTCAGACTCCAGCGTGTCTGGATGTGCCGCGCGGCGGCCAGGAACCGCTCCGCGGGCCACGTCTTGGCGGGCGCGGCGGCCATGGCGTGAATCACGGCGTAGGCGCCCGAAAGCGGGCGCGGCTCCGCGAACAGCCGGGCCCGGGGCACTGGCCCCCGCGGAGCCCCCAGGAAAAACATCGCGGATGCCAAATGTTCCGCGGTATGCACAGTGCGCTCCTCGCCCAGAATCTCCTGCGCGCGCGGAATCCGCACGTTGTACGCGGCGGGCAGGCTGAAGTGGACAAAGCCGGCTCGCCATCGGGCCAGCGACGCCGCCGTCAGAATCGCGCTGCGCGTTCCCCCGTGCAGATTCAGAGTCAGCACCGGACTGAACGCCAGCAGCCGCGGCAGCGATGGCTGCAGAATGCGGCCCACGGCCGGATTGTTCTCAAACACCGCCGCAAACCGGGGCTCCACAACCACGGCGATCTCCAGGTCCGGCCGGGCGGCGTGAAGAACGTCCAGCGCGGGAGTAGTCAGAACGCAATCCCCCAGCGAGCGAAGTCTCACCACGGCCACGCGAGCGCGGTTCGGCAACTGTTCGAGGATCGTACGCATGGGCGGTGGGACCGCCGGGTGTCAGCCGGCCTCAACGGTGGCTTCAGCGGCAAGCATCACCGGAATGTCATCGCGAATGGGGTACACGCGCTTGCACTGAACACACTTCAATCCCGACCCGTCCTCTTTCAACTCAACCGTCGCCTTGCAGAGCGGACAAACCAGAATGTCGAGCAGTTCCTTGCTAATCGCCATGGCCGGGTTTTAGTGTAGCAGGACCAGCCCCGGCCGCGCGCATCCCCGCCGGCGGCCTAAAAACCCTTCGCCTTGTCCACTACGTTCACCATCGGCTCACCCGCCACCCAGCGCCTGATGTTGTCGGCGATCAGGTCCACCCGGCGCTGCTGAACACGGTCGCTCTGGCCTGCGATGTGCGGCGTGATGATGACATTGTCGAACTTCCACAGGGCATGCCCCTTCGGCAGCGGCTCGGGATACGTCACATCCAGCCCGGCGCCGGAGAGGTGCCGTGAATCCAGCGCCTTCGCCAGCGCCTCATGGTTGTACAGCTTGCCGCGCGAAACCGCCACGAAGTACGCACCCTTCTTCATCAGTTCGAACTGCCGCGGCCCGATCATGTTCTCGCTCTCCGGCGTATGCGGCGCCGAAACAAACACCACATCGGCCTCGCCGATCACGGTGTCGATGCGCTCCGGCCGCACCACCTTCGAAATCATGTAAGTGTAAGGAATCTCCTTGGGGTCCACGCCAATCACGCGCATGCCGAACGCATGCGCCCGTTGCGCGATCTGTGTGCCGATGCCCCCCACGCCCACCACCAGAGCCGTCTTGCCGTTCAGCTCGATCAGGTTGTAGGCATTGCGGTCCCACTCTTCCTTTTCGCGGATCTTGGCCGCCATGCCGGTGCCGCGTGTCAGCGCCAGCAGCAGTGCCAGGGCGTGATCGGCGATGTTCGGCCCCTGCAGCACCTTGCAGTTGGTGAGAAGCACGCCGCTGCGCTTGAACTCGGGATACAGGATCCGTTCGGCCCCCGCCGAATAGATCTGCACCCACTTCAGCTTCCTGGCCGCCGCGAACACGTCGGGCGGGAACTCGCCAAAGATGGCGTCGGCATCGGCCACCTGCGCCAGAAAGTCGGCTTTACCGGGCTTGGCCGCCTCAATGGACACCTGGCTCGACGCGGCGCGCCACGCCGCAAGCGTGGCTTCGCTCTGCCCCTGCACCACAATCTTTAAGGTCTGGCCTGAAAGGCCCGCCGCCAGGAGCAGCGCGGACACTGGAATCACACATTGGATGCGCATCGCGGGTATTGTATCCCACCGGGGCGCGCGGCGTACCGGCTACAATAACCCGTTTGAGGGAGATTTCATGAATCTAGCTGGAAAGACCGCCGTCATCACCGGCGCAAGCCGCGGGCTGGGCCGGGCCATGGCCGTGGCCCTGGCCAATGCCGGAGCCAACACGGCGCTCGTGGGACGCGACCTGACGGAACTGGAAAAAACTCTGGAACAGACCCGGGCGGCCGGCGCCCGCACCCAGGTGTTTCGAGCCGATGTCGCCGCCGAAGCCGATGTCCTGGCCCTTGAGCAAGCGGTGACCACCGCGTTCGGACCCGCCCACATCCTCATCAACAACGCCGGCATGAATCTGCGCAAGCCGGTGACGGACTTCACGCTCGAAGAGTGGAACCGCGTGGTGGCCACCAACCTCACCAGCGCCTTCCTGATGTGCCGCGCCTTCGTTCCGCACATGAAAGGCCAGGGCTACGGGCGCATCATCAACATGACCTCCATCATGAGCCACGTCTCGCTGCCCGGCCGCACCGTCTATTCGGCCACCAAAGCCGCACTGCTCGGCTTCACCAGAGCGCTCGCCATGGAATTGGCGCCGGAGAAGATCACCGTCGTTGGCATCAGTCCCGGTCCCTTCGGCACGGAGATGAACCAGCCCATTATTCAAAACCCGGAGTTGAACGCGCAGTTCGTCTCGAAAATCCCCATCGGCCGCTGGGGTAACGTGGAGGAGATCGGGGCCCTCGCCGCCTTCCTCTGTTCCGATGCCGCCGGCTTCATCACCGGCACCGACATCCTCATCGATGGAGGCTGGTGTGCGCAATAGCGCGGCCGCCCTGCTCCTGCTGGCGCTGCTGGCTGCCTCGGGATGCCAGCGCGGCGGACAGCGCCGCATCGCCGTCGTGCCCAAGGCCACCTCGCACCTGTTCTGGATCAACGTCGAACAGGGCGTTCGCGCGGCTGGCAGGGAACTGGGCGTCGAGATCCTCTGGAACGGCGCCTCCTCGGAAACCGACTACACGCGCCAGGTCCAGATCGTCGATTCCATGATCGCCCGCAAAGTGGATGCCATCGCCGTCGCCGCCACCGAGCAGAAGATCCTGGTGCAGTCCCTGGAACGCGCCGCCGCCGCCGGCATCCCGGTCACCGTCTTCGACTCCGGCGTCGCCAGCGACAACTACCTCACCTTCGTTTCCACCAACAACTATGAAGGCGGCGTCCTGGCCGCGCGAACCCTCGCTGAACTCACCGGCGCCGCCGGCCCCGCGGGACCCAAAGTCAAAGTGGCAATGCTCGCCCACCAGCCCGGCAGTTCCTCCACCATGCTTCGCGAGCAGGGCTTCGAGGAAACGCTCCAGAAAGAGTTCCCGCGGCTTGAGATCGCCGCCCGCCAGTTCAGCATGTCGGACCGCGCCAAGGGCCGCGCCGCCGCCGAGAATTTCCTCACCGCGCAAACCGGCCTGGCCGGCGTCTTCGCTTCCGCCGAACCCGGCTCGGTGGGCGCCGCGCTCGCCATCAAGGGACGCGGGCTATCAGGCAAGGTGAGGCTGGTCACCTTCGATTCAAGCGATGGTCTCATCGAAGATCTCCGCGGCGGCACCATCGACGCGATGATCGTCCAGGACCCGTACAAAATGGGCTACCAGGCCGTGCAATCGCTGGTCGACCGCTTGAACGGAAAACAGATCCCCAAGCGCATCGACCTCACCGCCCAACTCGTACGGAAAGCGGACCTCGAAAAGCCGGACATCATGCGCCTGCTCAATCTCAATCAGAATCAGAAGAAACCCTAAATGCCTGTCATCGCGGCCGGCCATCTCCAACGCCTCATTGAAGAGATCCTGACGGCGGTTCCCGTGCCCCTCGACGCGGCGCAACTGGTAGCCCGCACGCTCACCGCCACCAACCTGCGCGGCATCGATTCGCACGGCGTTCAACTCCTCACCTTCTATGTGGACCAGCTGCTCTCGGGCGACATGAGTTCCACCGCCCGCGGCCGCATCGCCTCGGAAAACGGCGGCTGCCTTAGCTACGACGGTGAGAATGGCATCGGCCAGGTCATCGCCAGCGAATGCACGGCGCACGCGGTCCGGCTGGCGCAAGACCACGGCCTGGGCTTGGTCACCGCCCGGGAATCGAATCACTTCGGCGCCGCCTACTGGTGGGCCCGCAAGATGGCGTCCCAGGGCATGATCGGCATCACCATGTGCAATGCTTCGGCCCTGGTGCCGCCGTGGCAGGGAAAGAGCCCTCGCTTCGGCACCAATCCCATCTGCATGGCCGTGCCGGGTGACGATTCCTGGCTGCTCGACATGGCCACCACCACGGTCGCCGCCGGCCGCATCTTCAAGGCCAACATCAACGGCCAGGCTGAGCTCCCTCCCGGCTGGGCCATGGACGCCGAAGGCGTGCCCACCACCGACACAGCCACCGCCATGCGCGGCCTGCTCATGCCATTGGGCGGCTACAAAGGATACGGCCTGGCGATGATGGTTGAGATCCTCACCGGCCTGCTCAGCGGTGGCGCCGTCAGCACCGAACTGGGCGGCATCCGCTGGCGCGGCAAGCCCACCCGCGTCAGCCAGATGTACCTCGCCATCGATATCGAGCGCTTCATGCCCCTCGACCGCTTCAATCAACGCATCGCCGAACTCTCCGCGATGATGAAATCCTCCGAACCCGCCAAGGGCCAGACCGAAGTGCTCATCGCCGGCGAGCCCGAACGGCGCATCGAAACCGAACGCCTCCGCGATGGCATCCCCATTCCGGACGGCAACTGGCAAACGCTCCGCGAGACCGGCGGCCGCGTCGGCGTCACCGTCACCGAAGCCTGACCCCATCGAAAGGAACCACCATGACCCTCACCGCATTCCCCCTCGCGTTTGCCGCGGCGGCGCTTGCCCTGGCCGCCGACGAGTACAAGTACGGGGCTGACTCCTCACGGCAGCCCGGCGTCCCGCAAGGCAAGGTGACCCAGTCCACGTTCAAGGAAAGCAAAATCTTCCCGGGCACCGTGCGCGACTACTGGATCTACGTGCCCGCGCAGTACAAGCCCGATCAACCGGCGGCCCTGATGGTCTTTCAGGACGGCGGCGGCTACGTCACGGAAACAGGCCACTCCCGCATCCCCATCGTCTTCGACAACCTCATCCATCGCGGTGACATGCCCGTCACCATCGGCGTCTTCGTCAGCCCCGGCGTCGTCCCGGCCCGCCACCCGGCCCACGAAGCCCGCTTCAACCGCAGCGTCGAATACGACTCCGTCAATGACCGCTATGCCCGCTTCCTGATCGACGAATTCCTCCCCGAAGCCACCCGCCCCTACAACATCACATCCGATCCCAACCTGCGAGCCATCTCCGGCGGCTCCTCCGGCGCCATCGCCGCCTTCACCGTGGCCTGGCACCGTCCCGACGCCTTCCGCCGCGTCCTCAGCTTCATCGGCAGCTACACCAACCTGCGCGGCGGCCAGATCCTGCCCTCCCTCATTCGCAAGACGGAACCCAAACCGCTGCGGGTCTTCCTGCAGGATGGCGTCAACGACAACAACATCTACGCCGGAAGCTGGTGGGTGGGCAACCAGGATATGCACGCCGCACTCAAGTGGGCCGGCTATGAAGTGGAGTTCGTCACCGGAACCGAAGCGCACAACATGAAACATGGCGGACCCCTCATGCCCGACGCCCTGCGCTGGCTCTGGCGCGGCGCCGGCACTCCCATCGCCAAATCCAGGGGCGGCGGCGACCGGCAGTTCGTCACCCAGGTGCTCGATCCCGCCGGCGAGTGGGAACTGGTGAGTCAGGGCCACCGCTTCACCGAAGGGCCGGCCGTGAACCGCGCGGGCGAGGTCTTCTTCACCGACATCCCCAACAATCGCATCCACAGGATCGGGCTCGACGGCAAAGTAACCGTGTTCAAGGAAGACAGCGGCGCCGCCAACGGCCTCATGTTCGGACCGGACGGGCGCCTCTACGCCTGCCAGAACGGCCGCCGCCGCATTGTGGCATACTCGCCCGATGGCGCCGAAACCACCATCGCCGAGGACCTCAATTCAAACGATCTCGCCGTCAATGCAAAAGGCGAAATCTACGTCAGCGACCCGGCCAACAAGCGCATCTGGTTCATCGACGCGCAAGGACGCAAGCGCGTCGTGCATGAAGGCATCGAACAGCCCAATGGCGTCATCCTCTCCACGGACCACTCGCTGCTCACCGTCGCTGACTCGCTCGGCCGGCTCATGTGGTCGTTCCAGGTGGCGCCCGATGGGTCGCTCACCAACGGTCAGCAGTTCCACCGCCTGGAAACCAGCGATGAATCCTCGGCCACCGGAGCCGACGGCATGACCGTGGATAGCGAAGGCTATCTCTACGTCGCCACCCGGCTCGGCCTGCAGGTGCTCGATCAGCCCGGCCGCACCGTGGGCATCGTCAACAAGCCGCATCCGGGCTCTCTCTCAAACGCCGTCTTCGGCGGGCCCGCGCTCGACACCCTCTACGTCACCGCGGGAGACCGTGTCTACAAGCGGCCCATGCGCCGCAAAGGCGTTTGGCCGTGGCAGGCCGTGAAGCCCCCGCGCCCCGGCCTGTAGCCGGCCCGGGCGGCATGTAGGCGCCGGCCTACTTCCCTTCCCCCTCCAGCGTCCGCACGCTCTTCGGAACCGAGTTTCCGCAGGCAATCGTGTCCGTCACCCCGGAAGCAATCAGTGCGCACGCATTCTCCGTCGCCGTTCGCAACGCCTGATCGCGCGTCGGACCCACCGCGACGCGGCAGTTCGATTGCCCGTTGAACTCCATGCACACTTCCACGCGGATCTTCTTCTGGCCCATGGTGCCGCTCACCAGCGTGTAGAAGAACAACACCGCCAGCGGGACAATGATCAGCCAGAGCTTCCTGTTCATTGCGGCTCGGAGAAGAACCCCGCCATCCGGCGGAATTTCTGATAGCGGTCGTCCACCAGTTGCGCCCGCGTCAGCGGAGCCAGTTCCTCCAGCCCCGCGCGTACCGCCGCTCCCATCGACTCAAACGTCTTCTCGTGATCCTCGTGCGCCCCGCCCTCAGGCTCCCCAATCACCTTGTCGATGATCCCCAGCCCCAGCAGATCGCGAGCCGTCAGCCGCAGCGCCCGCGCCGCCAGATGCTTCTGCCCCGCATCGCGCCAGATGATCGCCGCGCAGCTCTCCGGCGAAATCACTGAATAAATGGAGTTCTCCAGCATGTACACGCGGTTGGCCACGCCCAGCGCCAGCGCTCCACCGCTGCCGCCTTCGCCAATCACGATCGCGATCACCGGCACCTCAAGCCGCGCCATCTCCCGCAAATTCACCGCGATCGCTTCCGCCTGCCCCCGCTCCTCCGCGTCGATCCCCGGGTAGGCCCCCGGCGTATCCAGCAGCGTCACAATCGGCCGGCCGAACTTCGACGCCATTTTCATCAGCCGCAGCGCCTTCCGGTAGCCCTCCGGCTTCGGCATGCCAAAGTTCCGCTGCAGCTTCTGCTTGGTATCGCGGCCCTTGTGCTGGCCAATCACCATCACCGGCCGGTTGTCGAAACGGGCCGGACCGCCCACAATCGCCGAATCGTCGGCATAGGCCCGGTCGCCATGAAACTCCTCGAAATCGGTGAACACGCGCTCAATGTAGTCCAGCGCGAGCGGACGCTTGGGGTGGCGCGCCAGTTCCACCCGCTGCCAAATGGGATCGCTGGGTTGAGGCGCCGTGAGACTCGCTGCGGAGTCGGGTGTCGACATAGAGTTGATAGAGTGCTGCTTAACTGGCCAGGACCTCGAAGGACTCCGGGCCGAAGATCCTCTCGATCTCCGCCTTGAACTCCTTGTCGGGCCGCACGCGGGCCGTAACATCCAGGGTAACGGAAAAGTCGCGCGCTTTCTCGATCCGCAGCCGCACTTCGCTCTCGCCGGGCTTCCTCAGGAACAGACCCGTCAGCTCCCGCGCCCGTTCCGTGGCGCCGTTGGCGCCGGCCGCAATCCGGATGCTGATCACCCGCGGCAGGTCCACTCGCGCCAGTTCCAGCGGAATGATGTCCTGCAGAGACAGCCGCGGCGGTCCACCCTCTTCGGGAAACACCGCCGCCCGCACCAGCACCGCGCGGTCTTCGGTGAGAAACTCCTTCAACTCCTCGTGCTTGCCCGCGAAGACCATCGCCTCCAGGTTTCCGGCGTGATCCTCAAACTGCATCATGCTCCACAGCTTGCCCTCTTTGTTGCGCCGCCGCTGAATGCCCGTGAGGATGCCGCACATCTTCACCTCGGTGCCTTTTGAAAGCCCTTCCAGTCCGTCGCTGCGGTGTGTGGCCAGTTCGCTCACCTTGTCCATGTACCGGTCCAGCGGATGGCCCGTGACGTAGAAGCCAAGCAGTTCCTTTTCGCCCGCCAGTTTCTGCTCCAGCGTCCATTCCGGCAGATCGGGCAGCGGCGGCTCCGGCAGATGCTCCTCTTCCATCAGCATGCCGAACAGTCCCGCCTGCCCCATCGCGCGATCCCGCGCCAGCCGCATCCCCCCCTCAATCGCCGTGTCAAGCTGCCCCATCAACTGCGAACGCCGCGCCCCCAGGCTATCCATCGCGCCCGCCCGGATCAGGCTCTCCACCACGCGCCGGTTGAGCGACGCCATGTCCACGCTCTCACAGAAATGCGTCAGAGACCGGAATCCGCCCGCTTTCGTCCGCGCCGCGACAATGCTTTCCACCGCATTCGCGCCCAGATTCTTGATCGCGCCCAGCCCGAACCGGATCGCGTCCCCATCCGGCGTGAAGTTCAGATCGCTCTTGGCGAAATCCGGCGGCAGCACGCGGATACCCATGTCGCGGCATTCGTTGATGTACTTCACCACCTTGGCCGTGTTGCCCGTTTCCGACGTCAACAGCGCGCTCATGAAATCCAGCGGATAGTGTGCCTTCAGGTACGCCGTCACATACGCAAGGTACGCATAGGCCGCCGAGTGCGACTTGTTGAAGCCATACCCGGCGAACTTCTCCATCAGGTCGAAGACCTTGTCCACCTTCTTGAGCGGCAGGCCCTTCTGCTTGGCGCCCTCCAGAAAACGCTGGCGCTGCGCCGCCATCTCCTCCACCTTCTTCTTGCCCATCGCGCGGCGCAGCAGATCCGCTTCACCCAGCGAGTAGCCGCCCAGGACGTTGGCGATCTGCATCACCTGCTCCTGGTACACCATGATCCCGAAGGTCTCCTCCAGAATCTCCCTCATCTCCGGCAGGTCGTACACCACTTCCTTCCGGCCGTGCCGCCGGTCGATAAAGTCGTCGATCATGCCCATCGGGCCCGGCCGGTAGAGCGCGTTCAGAGCGATCAGATCCTCCACGCGCGTCGGCTGATAACGCCGCAGAATGTCGCGCATGCCGCCTGATTCAAACTGGAAGACGCCGCTGGTGAAACCCTTCGAAAACACCTCGAACGTCTTCTGGTCGGTCAGCGGCAGTTCCTCAAGCACCAGCTTCTCGCCACGGTAGCGCTCAATCAGCGCCAGAGCGTCGCTGATGATCGTCAGCGTGGTCAGGCCCAGAAAGTCCATCTTCAGCAGGCCCAGTTTTTCCAGGCCCACCATGTCGTACTGCGTAACAACTTCGTCCCGGTTGGTGCGGTACAGCGGCACCAGGTTCCGCAGCGGCTCCGGCGAGATCACCACGCCCGCCGCGTGCATCCCCGCGTTGCGCGCCATGCCTTCCAGGCGCAGGGCGATGTCCAGCACTTCCTTGACGCGCCCGTCTTTCCGCGCCGCGTCGGCGAACCCGGGTTCCTGCTCGTAGGCCTCCTTCAACTTGATGTTCAGCACGCCCGGAACCAGCTTCGTCAGCTTGTCGCTTTCGGCGAAGGTCAGGTCGAGCGCGCGCGCCACGTCCTTGATCGCCTGCTTGGCGCCCAGCGTGCCGAACGTGATGATCTGCGCCACCTGCTCACGGCCGTATTTCTCCGTCACGTACTGGATCACGTCGCCCCGTCCGCGCGTGCAGAAATCAATGTCGATGTCCGGCATCGATACGCGCTCCGGGTTCAGGAACCGTTCAAACAGCAGGCCGTACTGCAACGGGTCGATGTCGGTGATCGCCATGGCGTAGCTCACCAGGCTGCCCGCCGCGGAACCTCGCCCGGGGCCCACCGGAATGCCCTTCAGCTTGGCGAACCGTATGAAGTCCCAGACAATCAGAAAGTACCCGGAAAACTGCATCTGCTGGATGATCGCGATCTCCCGCTCCAGCCGTTCCCGGTACTGCTCCAGCGGACACTTCAACCGTCCCTGCGCCGCCATCGCTTCCAGCAGCGGACGCCGCTGCTCAAAGCCCTGACGGGCCACCCAGGCGAAGAATGAATCCGTCGTGTGATTCTCCGGGATCGGGAAGCGCGGGAACGGCTCCTTCACCTTCTCCAGACTCAACTGGCACCGCTGCGCAATCTCCCAGGTGATGTCCAGCGCGCTCTCGAAATCGCCGAACAGGCGCAGCATCGCCGCCCGGTCTTTCAGATGGAACTCCTCGGTCGTGAACCGCATCCGCTTCTCATCCGACATCGTCTTGCCCGTCTGGATGCAGAGCATGATCTCGTGCGCCCGGGCATCGTCCTTGCGCAGATAGTGCGCGTCGTTGGTGGCCACCAGCGGAATGCCTGTATCGCCCGCCAGCCGCGCCAGCATCGGAATCACGGCCTTGTCCTGATCCAGCCCGTGGTCCTGAATCTCCAGGAAAAAGTTCCCCCGCCCGAACATGTCCTGGTAGGTGTAGGCCAGCTTGCGAGCCTCCTCATACCGGCCCCCAAGCAAGGCTTCGTTGATGTCCCCGCGCAGGCACGCCGAAAGACAGATCAGGCCCTTGCTGTGCTGTGCCAGCAGGTCCTTGTCGATGCGCGGCTTGTAGTAGAAGCCATCCAGGTACGAGGTCGAGACCAGCTTCAGCAGATTCCGGTACCCCTCCTGGTTCTCGCACAGCAGCACCAGGTGGTTGTAGCGGTTCGTATCGGTCTTGTTGGCCAGCCCCTGCTGGGCCACGTAGACCTCACAGCCAATCACCGGATGAATGCCCTTGGCCCGCGCCCCGTTATAAAACTCCACGGCGCCGAAAAGGTTGCCGTGGTCCGTCATCGCCACCGCCGGCGCCTTCTGCGCGGCGATGATGTCCATCATCTGCGTGATCTCGCACGCCCCATCGAGCATGGAATAGTCGGTGTGGCAGTGCAGATGGACAAAAGGGGCGGCGGACATGGGTCGTCTCTCAGTTTCGCGCGGGGGGAGGCGGGCGGCAACCGATAGGCTGCCTTACCGTTATTCTAGCGTGTGATCCGGCGAATCGGCCGCCGCATCCGCCAGTAGAGGACCGCGGCAACTCCACCCCGCACCAGCAAGGCGGTGGATGGTTCCGGCACGCTGGAACCGGCTCCGCTCGGGATCCCGAACTTTCAAGCGATTGCTCCGCCCGCGTTCGAACACCCATGTTGGCGCAGAAAACCGGAAACCCGCCCACCGTGCCGGCGACAATCCCTTGGAAAACGTCATCGTTTCCGCCCCCTGCCCGCAGGTGTCATGCGCCCTAACGGGACGCCGCACTCGACGCCGCCGCCTCCAGAGCCTCCAACTCCCGGCCGGCATCCGCCCACTTCCCCTGCCCCATCAACTCACGGTACCGCCTCAAATGCTGGCGCACCCGTTCCAGCCGCGGGTCGGAAGCAGCAACCGCCGGAACCGGCGCCCCAGCCGCCGCCGCCTGCGCGGGCGGAGGAGCCTCCGCCGGACGCACCGCACCCAACTGAGCAAGCGCCTGATCGTAGGTATCGGCATAGCTGATCGCACTGCCCAGCGCCATCGCCACCTTCTTCAACTGCGGCATCGGAGCCTGCTTGGCCTGAATGTAAATCGGTTCCACGTAGAGGAACGTATTTCCGATCGGCAGCACCTGAATCTGCCCGCGAATCACCTGCGACCCCTGCTGATTCCACAGCGTCAGGTCCTTCGAAATCGTCTGATCCTGATCGATCCGCGACTTGATCTGCAGCGGGCCGAAAATCAGTTCCTGCTTCGACAACCGCAGGAGCACAATCTCGCCCAGGTGCTCACCATCGCAGCGCGCCAGCATCAGGCTGATCAGGTTGTCCTTGCCTCGCGGCGTGAACGGAATCGCGAGCAGAAACTCGGGCTCCTTCTCCCCGGGCAGCTTGGCCATCAGATACGTCGGCTGGAAGTACTCGGATTCGCCGCCCTGCCGCGCCACGTGCCGGGCCAGATCCCAGACGTCCTCCTTGTTGTAGAACGCCTCCACGTCGGACATGTGGAACAGCCGGTGCACCTGCGCCTGAATGGCGAAGATCCGCTCCGGGTACCGCGCGTGCGCCAGCAGTTCGGCGGGCATCGCGGACTTCGGCTTGAACAACTGCGGGAACAACACGCGGTATGCCTGAATCAGCGGGTCCGCTTCATCGAAGGCATAGAGGGAGATATCGCCGTCATAGGCATCCACGGTGGCCTTCACCGAGTTGCGAATGTAGTTGATGCCGTTCACGCGCCGCGAATAGGGATGCGAGGCCGACGTTGTGTACCCATCAATCATCCACACCAGACGGCCGGCCTCGGTCAGGATCAGATACGGGTCGCGGTCCCACTCCACAAACCCGGCGGCGGACCGCACGCGGTCACTCACGTCGCGCCGGATCATCATGCGGCTCTCCCCATCCAGATAGCCCGTCAGCACGATGTTCCAATCGCCCTCGCGTACCGCGGCGGCAATGCGCAGCGCCAGGGACGCGATGGGGAAACCGCCCTTGCCTTCGTATCGTGTATGCACGTTCTCGGAACCCGAAGGGTAATTGAACTCCTGCTGCCCCGTTCGCACAAACACCGGCTCGTGCACCTTTTCGCCGTAGTAGATCTCCGGGCGCGTCACCTTCAGCCCCGGCGTCTTCACTTCCGGCGGCGCGTTTTGAATGTGCATCACCGGCAGACCGTCGGTGGTGATCCGGTTCGCGTCCGCCATCACCAGCCCGTAGCCATGCGTGTAAATGAAGTGCGGGTTGATCCACCGCGAGCGCGCGTCCGGAAGCTGCGTCACGTCCAACTCGCGCGGAGCCAGCATCACCTGCTGCAACTTCCCGCCGATCCGGTAGCGGTCGATGTCGGTGTCGGAAAAAACGTAGTACGGCCGCAAGGCTTGAATCTGGCCCACCGTATCGTGGAACGGGCCCCAATCCCAAAGACGCACATTGTCCAGCAGTGCTTTGTCGCGCGTGGCATCCACCTGCCCGCTCATGCCCGCGGCGAAGTCAACCTCCCGCACCCGGTCTTTCAAATTGAACGCGGCTCGCGTTGCCTCCAGGTGCCGGCCAATGTACGGCTTTTGAATCGAAATCTCATTCGGCCGGACGAACAACGCGTTGACCACACCGGGCACCACCCCCGGAACAATCAGCCCGGCGCCCGCCGCCGCCGCGGCCAGACCCGCCCGGCCCGCCACCAGCGCCACTGCCGCCAACAACGTACCCGCCACCGCGAACCACACCAGCGGCAGCGAAATCGTCTCCGCCACGTAATCGATGCCCACCATGAAACCGTGGTCTTCGTTCAACAGGCCATACCGCCCCAGGTACTGCCGCGCCGCCAGCGCCACCAGAAACAGAGCGCCACACGCCCGCAGAAAAGGCAGTTGAAGGGACTCCTCCAGCCGCAACTCACGCAGGTCAATCTCGTCCTGCTTCATCTTCTCCAGCCTCTCCTTCAGCCGCCAGCCGCGGCTGGGAAGCCAGTAGGCCGCCGCGGCGGCCAGAACCACCGCCAGCATCATGCCCAACAGCATGCGGAAGAACGGAAGGTCGAAAAGGTAAAAGCTCAGTGTGTGGCCAAACACCGGGTCACGCCACGCGCCGGCAGCCAGCGCGCGGCTGCCCGCGAAACGCACCAGCGTCCAGGAATCGAACAGCAGCACGGAGAGAATCACCGACAGAACCAGCAGCACCATCGTCGTCACGGCGGAGTAGGCCGGATAGTCCCGCCGCCGCACACCACCCGCCCGAACGCCCAAGGCATGACACGTCCACAGAACGGCGAACACCCCCAGCCCCACCAGAATCGCGGGCGCTGTGCGGTAAAGGAGATTGGTCAGCCATGTGTCCAACTGGCCCACTTCCTTCCACCACTGATAGTCGATGACGAAACTCGCCAGCGTTCGCCCCCCCATCAGCAGCGCGAACAACACCACAAGCAGCAACCGGCCGCCCCGCAGTTTCGGCCGCGGCCGTATCGAATAGGTTCCGTCGTCTTCAAGATCGAAAGTGGACATGGGTTTTAGAGTGTCAGCAAAGCTAGCTTTAGAGTGACAGCAGGCGCTCTTCCAGAATGACATCACCCGGGGTCAGTTCCTCGGGCGGAATCTTAACCGAAGGCGCCAGCACTTGCACGGCAAGCGAACCGGTGGTCTTCAGAGGCTCGCCTCCGGCCAAAGCCGCTCCAGCCTCCAGGAAGAGCTGCGTGCCCAGCGGACGAAGCTGCTCGCCGTTAAACAGGCTCTTCAGGCGCGTGTTGAAAGTCTCAGTCACCTCGGCGCAGAACTTCGTCAACGCCCGGATCGCTTCCGAAGGCTTCTGCTGCTGCTTCATGAACTTCAGCATTTCCTTGCGGGCCTTCACCGCGCCGTCAATCACCTTGCGTTCGCAGAACATCAGGCTGAACATGTGGCTCATGCTGTCTTCCGTCGCATCCCTGACAACGCGGTCGATATTGATCTTGTCAGGCGTGAAGTTCTTCGCGCGGCCCTCTTCGCCGAGGCTACGAAGCATCTGCGCCACTTCAGTCATCTTCTGTTCAGTCTTCGCCTTTTTCACGAAGCCGTCGCGCATGCCTTCGTCGCTCTGGTCAATGTAGTGGTCGTCCTGCGTCACCAGAGGCAGAGCGGAATAGACAATCATGCTGCTTGCCGGGACTCCGAGGTCGTACTTCGACACATCGCTGAACCAAAGCCGCGAAATGGACTGGCGCATGCCGGTTTGAATGGCGCACGACATCGCATCCAGCCGCCGGTTCTCTTCTTTGTCATCCGCGCTCGGGGTCATCCACCGCGCTACTGCCTCTGCCGGAGCCGACACGTCCAGTGTCAGCAGCACGTTGCCGAAGTTGTTCGTCCCATTGTGGAGTTTCTCCTCCACGGCGGCATCCAACACCATCAGCCAGGTAGCGAAACTGCCGGCTGGCGGCGCGAACTGGTTCGCGAAGTAAGCACCCACCCACGGCGTGAGTTGATGCCGTAGTCCCTCCACTGTAATGTTCCGGGCAGCCGCGCGATGCCGGTAGTTGTAGGTGAATTCCTTCTTCTGGAACACCCGCACGCCCTCCAGCGGGACATCCAGTGCCGCGGTCACCGCCAGCGTACTCACGCGCCTGCCGCGATTCTCCGTCAGCGTGTCGGTCCCCTCCGCCGTGTACGCCAGGATTCTGCCGTCCTCGGCCGTCACCTTCACACTGGCAAACGAATCGTTCACATGGTCCACCGCGCGGCTGAAGTACGGCAGGTTGATCTCAACCGCCGCCTGCCGGTGCACCGCGTGCGAAAGCGCGGCAAGGCCCAAGGTCACCCCGGCCGGCGGGTTCACCATCAACGTGTCCAGGTCGCCGTCAATCGCCTGATGCAGCAACCCGCTCAACAGGGCGTCGTCGTGTGCAAAGTCGAACTCCACGTCCACCATCGCCGTATTCGTCGTGGTGCGTTGCCACGTTGCGCTGATGTTGGCCTTGTACTGATCGTTCAGAATCTTGCGGGCCTTCGAATAAAACTCCTGCTTGCGCCCGATCAATCCATGCACCGCCGCCGCGGTTTTTTTCACATCGTCGAAGTTCAGATCCCCTACAGCCTTGCCCAGAAACTCCGCCAGACGTGCCTTCAGGAACCCGTCCATCCTGTCGAAGTCCGCCTCGGCGATGGTGTCCAGAACCTCCAGGTGAAACGTCTTCTTGGTCCACAGCAACAGGTCGGTGAACACACTCTCAATCACACTGCCGTCCAGCAGCCGCTCCAGCGGCTTGGCCAGGCTCTGGGCCAGTTCAAAGTTGGCATTGCTGTCCAGCAGGCTCAGCACACCCCTTGGCGCCAGAGACTCCAGCAGATTGAACACCGGATTGTCCGGAAGCTGAATCCGGCCCGCCTGCTTCTTCAGGAACGCGCGGAACGCTTCACGGTCACCCTCGGCCACCAGCCTCGCCGTCTCCCGCATGCCCGAAAGATCCACCTTGCTTTCGATGAAGCGCTGGATCACGGCGGCCACGCGCTGATCCAGCGAATTGAACGCCTCCACCGCCGCCGCCACGCGGCCCTGTGCCTTGTTGAACTCAGCCCGGGGATCAATGCCGGTCACCTGCTGCAGGAACGCCATCGCCGAGTCCACCCCGGCCCCGCTCAGCAGGCCTGGAATGTCCTTCAGTTTCTCCTCGCTGGTCCACTCCTCCACCCGTTGCAGGCTGCGCAGGATCTGCGAACTCTCCATCCCAAAGACAGCCTGAATGAAGTCGTCGGCGTTCTCCGGAATATCGGCCAGCGCCTGCATTTCGGCATTCATGTGGAACGCGAAATTCCAGCCGCGCTTCGAAAGCTTGAACAGCCGCAGCCGCAGCTTCTTGTCCGCCGCTGCCGGCGACTCACGGCTGATCACCATGGCGTACCGTCCACTCGCCTCAAAGCCCAGCGCCGCCGAAACGCCCAGGTTCAACCGCAGTCCGATATCGCCCGTGAACCCGCCCAGCTTCGCCTCGCGCACCCAGTTGAAGTCCGCTCCGTACTTCACGCCGATCTTCGCCGCGATGCCGCCCTCCACCTCGGCAATGATCCAGGTGCCCGGGTCCAGATCGCTCACCGAGCGCACCTGCGACGGCATCACCCAACTGTTCACCACCGCACCCACCTCGTCGAACCCGCTCTGCCTGCCGTCCTCAAACCGGCGGATCACCGCGTAGGCGGCGTCACGGTTGCCTTCCACGCCCAGCGTCGCGGTGCCCGCCCCGCCCAGCGCCACGGCGCCCTGAACCGACGCCTGGACGTCATAGCCCCATTGGAACGCCGTGTAGTGGCCTGTCTCATCGGCCGGCAACGCAAGGCCGCCCGGCAGGTTCTCATCCAGGTTCAGGGCGGCGATCAGCGGCTCCGGGTTGGGATACACGCCGATGCCCGCCGATGCGCCGGCACTCGCCTTGAAGGCCACCGTGCCCCTGCCGCTGAGGAACGTCAGATCCCGTCCGCCCTCGGCGGAAACCTTGAGACTTCCCAGCGTGAACTGCGCCCGGGGGAACGGCCCTCCCGCGGCCACGGCGAGCATGGCCTTATCCTTGGGCAGCTCAACGTTCACGCCCGCACTCACGGCGTCCTTGAGGAACTTCGCGTTTCGCTTGAATTTGAACGTGGACAATGTCTTCTCGGGGTCGGGGGCGGGTGCGCTCATCGATTCCTCCAGTGTTGGCAGCCGGTTGTGATTATAGCTCCGCGCCCCACTTACTTGTTACCGCGGCGGCGTGAGAATGTGATCGACACCCGGCCGGATGCCGTAGTCCTTGGGAAGTGCCCTGAAATCGCTGGCCCGCCGTCCGTTCCAATCCCAGGCAATCGCGCCCGCGCGCAGCGTCAGTTCGCAGAGAAGCCGCTGCGTGCCGGCAACGCGCCCGCCGGCGGCGTCGGCATATCCGAATGCGCCCTGCATCAGGTTCCAGACCGCGACATCGGCCACCGCGCCCTCACTCAGATGGCCCAGTTCCTCGCGGCGGATGCTCTGCGCCGGAGCCCACGTGGATGCCCGGATCACCTCCGGCAGCGGCATCCCGAGCGCCAGCATTTTCGACATCGTCGCCGGCATATCGATCATCGCGCCATTCATCGATCCGCTGTGCAGGTCCGTCGAAATCGTGTCCGGGTAGAAGCCCTGCGCCGTGGCCGGCGCCGCGTTGCGCAACACGAAGCTGCCGCCGCCATGGCCCACGTCGAACTTCACACCGCGCTCCCGAGCCTTCTTCAGATAGCCGTAGAGCTTGCCATCGGCGCCCGTGAAAGGCACCGGGCCGCGGAACATATGCGTGTAGATATCGCCCGGCCGCAGATGCTCCAGCACCAGTTGCCAGAAAGGCCGCTCGCGCAGGAAGTAGCCGAAGTCCACCATCACCGGAATGCCCGCCGCCGTGCCCGCCTCCACGGCCTTGTCCACCGAGAGCCAATCCGGCTTTTGATAATGGGCGGATTTCACGCCAACCACCACATCCTTGTGCTTGGCCGCCAGCCGCGCCACGGCCCGCGGATCGAAGTCCGTCTGTTCGGTGACATCGGTGATCATGCCCAGGCCCGCGATGTTGATCATCGCCAGCACACGCGTTCGCGCCCGGTCGATCACCGTGTGGCGGAAGGTCTCAAAGTTCCGCCATCCGGAACTGCCCGCGTCCACCATCGTCGTCACCCCCGTGCGATAGCTGAACGCATCAGGCTGCACGCTGCTGTCGCCGGCCCAGGCGCCCGCAATGCCCGTGGTGTGAAAGACGTGAACATGCAGATCGATCAGGCCGGGTGTGACTATGAGACCCCGCGCATCGATTACCTGAGCGCTGCCGGCCGGAATGTCCGCGGCCACGCGCGCAATGCGCCCGGCCCTCACCGCCACGTCACGCGGCCCATCCACGTTGTTGCGAGGGTCAATCACCCGGCCGCCTTTCAAAACCAGGTCGTACTGCGCGGCCAGCGGCATGGCCGCCGCGGCCAGAATCAGACGCATCATACAGGTCATTATAGTGAGGTGTTCTTTTCCGGACTCATGCTGTCCGTGTTGTTCAGGATCGGCTCATTCGACACCGGTGGCCTGGTTGCCGCGCGGCAGCAATCCGACGATGGCGGCACAACCGTGCGAATCGATTCGCGGGGCACGGACCTGGATCACATCCGGCTGTTCTCCCCCAACATGCGCACGGTGTGGATTGACGGCGAGAAGATGAGCTGCCGCTGCGAGGGCGCGATGCGCATCGTGTCCATGCCCATTCTGCACAACATGGAGCCGTGCGAAGGCTGGCTCACTTCCCAGCCGAGGCCGCCGAAGCCCTTGCCTGCGCCCGCGGGAACAGGCCGCGCATCCGCGCAATGAACACCGTGGCCAGCAGCAGAAACAGCGCCACCAGCGGACTGCCGCCCAGCTTCGTCAGGTGCATCACCACGGCGCCTGTCATCAGAATCGCAAGGCACGCCGCGGCCAGCCCGGCCAGACGGGGAACAAGCAGCCCGATCGCGCCCGCCACCTCCGCCGCGCCCAGGAAATAGCAGAACCACAACGGCAAACCGGCTTCGGTGAACTTCACCAGCGCCTCGGGGTTCGTCAGCTTCATGGAGCCGGCCATCAGGAACACCGCGGCGGCCAAAGCCTGCAGAACCCAGAGCAGAATGTTTGTGCGTTTTGAAACTTCAGCCATGGCTGCCATTGAAGCACAGTTGAGGGCATACAATGGGTACGGACATGCGCCTGCTTCGCCCATTCCTGCTGGTGGCCCCGCTACTCTTCGCGGCCGACTCACCCGATCGCCGCGTGGCCGAATGGACCCTGCTCATGGGCGGCCGCGTCACCGTGGCCGGCAACCCGGCACGGCTGACCGATATCGCCCAGCTTCCCTCGGGCGAGATCCGCGTCGAAGTGCTCGACTGGCTGGGGTTGAACGCGGACCCGCCGGACCTGGAACGTCTCACCGGCCTGCGTCATCTCAAGGAACTGCACCTGAACGGCAGCTTCTGGAACCGCAACGCCGATGGCGGACGCGACGGCAGCACCGACCTTAAGTTCCTGGCCCCCGTTGAAACGCTCGAAGTCCTCACCTTCAGCGACCACTTCCTGGATAGCATCCGGTTCCGCGACCCAGGCTTGAAAGAGATCGCCGCGCTCACTGGCCTCCGCGAACTCGCCGTCCGGCAGAGCGCCGTGAAAGGCCACACGCTGGGGCCATTCACGAAGATGCGCGTGCTCGACCTGACGCTGTGCCCGTTCGACGATGAAGGCATGCGGAACCTGGCCGGCATGTCCCTCATGAAACGTCTGCGCGTGGGCGACACTCTGATCACCGACGCGTCGCTGGCATCCCTGGCCGGCATGCGCGAGTTGGAAGAGTTGGATCTGCACGGCACGGCCATCACGGAGCGCGGGCTTGAGAATCTGCGCGGCCTGACGTCCCTGCGCAAGCTCAACCTGATGGGCACGGCGATTGGTGACGCCGCCCTCGAGATCGTGGCCGGCCTCAGGCAGTTGCAGGAGTTGAACCTGTACCGGACCCGGGTGACCAACGCCGGTCTTGAGAAGCTCAAGGGGCTTCGCGGGCTCACCGATCTGGACCTCCGCTACAGCCGCGCCGGCAGCGGTGGGGTTTCGGGCCTGCGCGCGGCGCTGCCCGGCGCTCGCATTCAGTTCCTGGATGCGGCGCCGCGTCCGGCGGCACGCGCTGGCATCGCCAGGCTTCCCGTGGCTGAGTGGGTGAAGGCCGTGGGCGGCTCCGTGGTGATGGACCAGGGCCGTCTGGTTGAGATCCGTCTGGATGGCGCCGCGGTGGCCGACGCCGATCTGTCGCGGCTGGCAGGGCTGGCCTCCCTGCGCAAGCTGAGCCTGGAAGCAACCGAGTTCGGCGACAACGGCGCGGCGCATCTTGCCGGACTCAGTGGCCTGATCGAGTTGAACCTGAGCAGCACCGGGCTCACCGATGCCGGCCTGGCGCATCTTGCAAAGCTGCGGCTGCTGCGGCGCCTTGACCTTCGCAACACCTATGTCGAAGGCGATGGTCTGGACGCGCTGGCGCCGTTGAAGGCGCTAGAGCAGTTGGACCTGCGCGGGTCACCGGTGCGCAACGGCGCCATCGAACATCTGGCCGCCATCCCGTCGCTGCGGCGGCTGTCCCTGGGTTCGACGGACATCGAGGATGGCGCGCCGCTCGACCGCTTGACATCTCTCGAATCGCTCGACCTCTCAAGCACCGACCTGACGAACGCCGGCTTGAAGCCGCTCGCCCGTTTGACGCTGCTGAAGGAACTGATCCTGCGCGAAGCGCGGCTCACCGACCAAGGTCTGGAACACGTCGCCGCGCTGGCCGGTCTGGAACGTCTGGACTTGGTGCGCACGCGCATCTCCGACGCCGGGCTTCCGTGGATTGCAAAGCTCACGCGGCTCCGGCAGTTGAGCCTGGACTACGGCGAGATTAATGACGCGGGTCTGACCCCGCTGCTGGCGTTGAAGCAACTCGAGGACCTGAGCCTGGACAACACACACTTGACCGACGCGAGCCTGACCAGGCTGGCATCGCTCGCGCGCCTGCGGCGTCTTGACCTCTATCACACGTTCCTCACGGCCCAGGGCCACGCAGTGCTCGCCCGCGCGCTGCCCGAATGCCGCATCGTCTGGGACCCGCAATCCAGCAGACCCAACCGCCGGCGGAGTTGACCGATGAAGACGCTTACAACACTCGCACTGGCCGCCACACTCCACGCCGCGGACTGGAAGCTGGCGCGCGATGGCGCGGGCCACGTTGTAGAGGCTGATCTGACGTCGGCTTGGGTTACGGATGCCGATCTGGCAAAGCTCGGCGATTGGCCCACGCTGCGAAAGATCAACCTCGCGGGCACGCGAGTCACCGACGTGGGATTCGAGCACCTGCGCCGGCTTCCGGGCGTCGTGGATCTCTCCTGCTACTTCTGCGACTTCATCACCGAGGACGCCGTGGTGAACCTCCGGGGCTGGAAGAAGCTCGAACGGCTGAACCTCCACGGCACCCGCGTCACCAGCAAGGTCTTTGAGCATCTGGCGCACCTTGAAGGGCTGCGCGACCTCGACTTGGGGTTTACCCAGATCGACGACGAGGGCTTTGAACACCTCACCGGCCTGACAAAGCTTGAGCGTCTGGCGATTGGCGGGAACCGGCTCAACGGCTCCTCCCTGGCGGTGCTCAAGCTGATGCCCGCGCTGCGCGTGCTGGACGTGGCGGGCATTCAGCGTGTCGATTCCGGGTTGTGGGGGCTGGCGCTCTCGCCGCGCAACCTGGCGCGGATCGGCGAGTTGACCGGCCTGGTGGAACTGAATCTGGCGGGCGCCACGATCAACGACCGGGGTGTCGACCGGCCCGGCCATCCGGACGCCGAGCGCAAGGAGTTGCGCGACCTTTCCGCTCTGGCCGCCCTGCCGCATCTGGAACGGCTTGATCTGAGCCGTCAGCCACTGACACGAGAAGCCGTGCTGTCGCTTAAGAAGCTGCCAAAACTGAAGGAGCTGAGACTGGGGCTGGTGAAAACCGTCGACGAAGAAACCGTCGCCGCGCTGGGCGGTGTGCGGGTGCTCTACGCGCGGCCGAACTGACTACGCCAGGTTGAGGACCTTGGCCAGCGTGCCCTTCTCGCCTTCAATCTTCTTCTGGAGCATCATGATCGAGTAGATCAACTGCTCAGGGCGCGGCGGGCAGCCGGGCACATAGACATCGACGGGAATCACCTGATTGACAGGCACCAGAGCGTAGTTCGAGAAGACGCCGGTGGAGGTGGCGCAGGCGCCCATGGAGATCACCCACTTGGGCTCCGGCATCTGATTGTAGAGCTGGCGGACGACGGGCGCCATCTTATTCGAGACGCGTCCGGCGATGATCATGAGATCGCTCTGGCGCGGCGAGCCGCGGAACACCTCGGCGCCGAAGCGCGCGATGTCGAAGCGGGAGGCGGTCATGGCCATCATCTCGATGGCGCAGCAGGCCAGGCCGAAAACCATCGGCCAGATCGAGTTTTTTCGGGCCCAGTTGATGACGCTGTCCACGGTGGTGGTGACGATACCCTGGGCGAGGAGACTGTCCGCGTCCTCGACGTCAATGCGGGTAAACAGGTCGGCGGGCGCCGGTCCGAAATCGATGCGATTCTCCATATCCGTTTAGATGGATTATCCCATGAACAGCACCCGGCCCGCCAAGGACCGGTAAGATAGGACTTGGATCCTTCCACCGTTCTCCAGGCTGCCGCAGCCGCGCATGGCATCCAGACCGAGTACTTCGACATCTGGGGCCGCAAGCACAACCCCACCGGCGCGGTGCTGGCCGCCGTTCTTGCCGCCAAGGGTTTCGACACCACGGACATCGCCGCAAGCCTTGCGCGCCGCGAGGCGGAGGCGTGGGCACGCACCGCGCCGGAGTGCCTGGTGGTGGATGTCCAGCCGGAGCCAGCGGATTTCTGGGTGCAGGCCGATGTGGGCGCGGGCACGGTGCGGCTGCGTCTGGCTTTGGAAGACGGCGGCACGGCCGAACGGACGGCGCGATTCGCGGATCTGGAGTTGCTGGCGACCGCACCAGGGCGTGAGCGGCGTGCCATCGCGCTGGAGGGCCCGTTGCCGATGGGCTACCACACAGCCGAGGTGACGGTGGACGATGGGCCTGCGGTGCGGTTCAACGTGATCGCCGCGCCGGACCGCGTGTGCCATCCGCCTTTCCTCGGTGAGCGGAGGGGCGAGCGCGGACGCGGCGCCGGGATCGCCATCAGCCTGTTCGGGCTGCGTTCGGCCCGGAACTGGGGCTGCGGCGACACGGCGGATCTCAAGGCAGTGATCGACTGGTCCGCCGAGGATGCGGGCACATCGTTTGTGGCTCTGAATCCACTGCATGCCCTGCACAACCGGGCGCCATACAACACCAGCCCGTACTTGCCGTTGTGCTCCTACTACCGGAACTTCCTCTACATCGACGTGGAGGCGGTGCCTGAATTCCAGGGTTCAGCGCGGGCGCAACGGGTCTTCGCTTCGGAGGCCATCCAACAGGAGATCCGGCGGCTGCGCCAGAGCGACCTGGTGGAGTACGAGCGGGCACACCGCTTGAAGCTGCGCTTTCTCAAGCTGCTGTTCCGGGAGTTCCGCCGGGGCGGCGCGACGGAACGGTGGCGCGCCTTCGAGGCGTTCGTCGAGGCGGAGGGCGAACTGCTCGACGACTTCGCGGTGTACTGCGCGCTGGACGAGTGGCTGCACAAGCGCGACCGCTCGCTGTGGGTTTGGAATGACTGGCCGGCCGGGTATCAGGAGCCGCGATCAGAGGCAGTGCGGGCGTTCGCGGCGCGGCACTGGCGATCTGTCCTGTTCTACAAATACACGCAGTTCGTCATTGACGAGCAACTGGCCGACTGCCAGCGGCACGCTCTGACGAAAGGGCTGCCGATTGGGCTCTATCACGATCTGGCTCTGGCCACGGACCGGTGCGGGGCGGACCTGTGGGCGCACCGCCGGTATTACGCGCGCGGGTGCAGGGTTGGGTCGCCTCCCGACGACTTCGCCCTGGAAGGGCAGGACTGGGCGTTTCCGCCACCGGATACGGAGGCGCACCGCGCCAATGGATACCGGCTGTTCCGCGAGTCCATCCGAAAGAATGCCCGGCATGGCGGGGCGCTCCGGATCGACCATGTGATGCGGTTCTTCCGGCTCTTCTGGATCCCGGACGGGTTGAAGGCCGTGGAGGGCACCTATGTGCGCGACCGCTACATCGACCTGATCCGGATTCTGGCCCTTGAAAGCCATCGCGGCAAGTTCCTGGTGGTGGGCGAGGATCTGGGCACGCTGGAGCCTTACATCAGCGAGACGCTCGACCGGTTCGGGATCTTCGGCTACCGTCTGTTCTACTTCGAGCGCGGCGCCGGCGGTGACCTGAAGCGGCCGCACGAGTACACGCGGCGGGCGATTGTCAGCGTGACAACGCACGACCTTCCCACCATCGCCGGGTTCTGGGGCGCGAGCGACATTCTGGCGCGGCGGCGGGCGGGCCTGATTCCGGACGAGGCCACGTTCCAGGCGCAGTTGGATCAGCGGGCGCAGGACCGCCAGAAGATGCTGGATGCGCTGCACGGTGAGAAGCTGCTGCCGCACTGGTTTCCGCGCGCCGAGACCCATGCGCCGGAACTGACGGGTGAGTTGCACTACGCGATCATGGGCTATCTGGCGCGGACACCGTCGCTGCTGCTGGTGGTGAACCAGGAGGATCTGACCAAGGAGACCGAGCAGCAGAACCTGCCGGGCACGACCGCCGAGTACCCGAACTGGAGGCGGAAGATGAGGTTCACGGTGGAGGAACTGCGGGGGAACCAGACGCTGCGGGACTTCACGGCCATGTTCCGCGGGTGGCTGGTGAAGACAGGCCGGCTGAACGGAGCGCGCTGATGAGCTTCGACATCGGGCATCCGGAGGTGGTGACGGCCGTCGAGCGGGCCCTGGCCGAGGACATCGGGACCGGCGACATCACCACGCTGAGCACGGTGCCGGAAGACCGGATGGCGCGGGGCGTGATGCGGGCGCGCGAGGAACTGGTGGTGGCGGGCGTGGAGCTTTTGCCGCTGATCTACCGGATGCGCGGCGCACTGAACCGGCTTGAGTTGAAGCGGGTTTCCGGTGAGGTGGCGCGGGATGGGGAGACGGTGGCCGAGGTGGAGGGTCCGGCGCGGCTGCTGCTTGAGACGGAGCGCACGGCGCTGAACTTCGTGCAGCGGTTGAGCGGGGTGGCGACGATGGCGCGGCGGTACGCGGACGCCGTGCGGCACACGCGAACCCGGATCCTGGATACGCGCAAGACCACGCCGGGGCTGCGGCGGCTGGAGAAGGCGGCGGCGGCGGCGGGCGGGATTGTCAACCACCGGGCCGGCTTGTGGGACGCCATTCTGATCAAGAACAACCACATCGCGGCGGCGGGCGGCGTGACGGCGGCTTTGCGGGCGGCGGCGCAGGCGGGCGTGCCGGTTGAGATTGAGGTGCGGACACGGGCGGAGCTGGATGAGGCGCTGGCCGCCGGGGCAGAGAACTTACTTCTGGATAACCTGACGCCCGCGGAGGCGCGGGAGTGGGTGAGTTACATTGGCGGGCGCGCGGTGACGGAGCTTTCGGGCGGGATCAGCCTGGAGACAGTGGGCGCCTACGCGGAGGCGGGGGCGGACTTCATCTCCGTGGGGGCCATCACGCACTCGGCGCCGGCAGTCGACCTACACTTCCGGCTGGAGCTGCTTTCGTAGCGTGAACCAGGCGACGGCGCCTCCGAACAGGACGCCAGCGATCAGGTCCGCCGTGTAGTGGTAGCGGAGAAAGAGGGCCGAGAACAGGATGGCCGCGCAGGCGAGAGCGAAGAGCCAGCGGGCTTTGAGCCGGTGGACAAAGGCTGCGGCGGCGCAGAGCACGGCGATGGAGGCGTGGGCGGAGGGGAAACAGTCCTGGCGGGTGAGTTCGGCGATGTCGAGCCACTTGTTGACGAAGCGGCTGACGGGTCCGCCGGCTTCGGCGATGGAGTAGCGGTACTGGCTGGCGATGGCAGGGGTGGCGCGCGGGCCGACGGCGGGGAAGAGGAAGTAAAGGGCGTAGTTCAGGTAGAAGGTCAGGGCCACCGCGGTGACGGCGCGCTCGAAAGCGCGGCGCCGGCGGAAGAGCAGGGCGAGCAGACCCACCGGCAGTAAATAGTAAGTCACATAGGCTATGTGAGCGGCATCCAGTAAGTTCGGGCTGAAGTAACGCTCCAGATAGACCGATGCATCGGCCCCGAGCAGCCATTGATCGAACCGGATGAGGTGGGGCTCAATCCAGAGACCGTTCAGATGGGAGATGGACTGGCCGAGCGTCTCATAGACGATGAGGATGAGCGGGATGGGCAAGCCGAGCCGCAGGGCGTTCGTCAGACCAGGACGGCGCGCGGCAGTGAGCGGGGCGATAGCCACCAGGGCGATGAGAGCAAGGTAAAGAAGCAGCATGGGGGCGGCTTTGGGAAGCCGCCCCCAGAACAGAATCTGAACCAGACTCAGCGCGGCGAGCGCGGCGAGTTC
Source organism: Acidobacteriota bacterium (assembly GCA_016870915.1). Classification (GTDB taxonomy): domain Bacteria; phylum Acidobacteriota; class Terriglobia; order Bryobacterales; family Bryobacteraceae; genus VFZY01. The sequence goes on from VFZY01000001.1 coordinate 92,646, forward strand.
GATTTTTTCGACCGGCTGGAGCTTAGCTGCAGCCGCTGGTGCCGCCACAGTTCTCGCACTTGTAACAGGAGCCATTGCGCGTCATGAGGCCGCCGCATTCGGCGCAGGCCGGTGCGTCGGTGGCCACGGGGCCGAAGGGAAGCGTCTGCTGCTTCTCCTCTTCGGTGGGCCGGAGCGTGGTGGTTTCGCCGGCTTCGGTGACCGCGTACTCGGAGCCGAGGAACTTGGAGCCGAGCCAGCGGAAGATGTAGTCCATGATGGACTTGGCGTAGGGGATGCTCTGATTGCCGGTCCAGCCGCTGGGCTCAAAGCGGACGTGGCTGAACTTATCCACGAAGAACTTGAGCGGGACGCCGTACTGCAGGCCGAAGCTGACGGCGGTGGCGAAGCTATCCATGAGTCCTGAGACGGTGGAGCCTTCCTTGGACATGCGGATGAAGAGTTCGCCGGGCTGTCCGTCCTCATAGAGGCCGACGGTGATATAGCCTTCGTGGCCGGCAATGGAGAACTTGTGCGTGACGGCGGTGCGTTCCTCGGGCAGCTTGCGCCGCACGGGACGGTAGACCACCTTTTCGACGGCGGCCGGGGCGGGCGCGGCGGCGGTTGATTTCTTTTCACCCTTGCCGGTGCCGGAGCTGAGCGGCTGAACGCGCTTGGAGTTATCGCGATAGATGGCGACCGCCTTCAGGCCGAGGCGCCAGCTTTCGAGATACGCATCGGCGATTTCGTCCACCGTGGACTCTTCCGGCATGTTGATGGTCTTCGAAATGGCGCCGGAGATGAACGGCTGCACGGCGGCCATCATGCGGACGTGGCCCATGTGGTGGATGAAGCGTTTGCCGTTCTGGGGGCGGAAGCTGCAATCGAAGATGGGCAGGTGCTCATCCTTGAGATGGGGCGCGCCTTCGATGGTGCCGGTGGAGTCGATGTGGGAGACGATGGCATCGGCCTGTTCGGGCTTGTATCCGAGCTTGATGAGGGCCGAGGGCACGGTGTTGTTGACAATCTTGATGACGCCGCCGCCGACGAGTTTCTTGTACTTGACCAGGGAGAGGTCAGGCTCAATGCCGGTGGTGTCGCAATCCATCATGAAGCCGATGGTGCCGGTGGGGGCGATGACGGTGGTCTGGGCGTTGCGGTAGCCGTGGGTGCGGCCCACTTCGTAGGCGTTGTTCCAGCATTCGCGGGCGGCTTCGTGGAGGGGCTCGGGGACGTTGCGCGGGTTGATGCGGCTGGTGGAGTCGCGGTGCATGCGCATGACGTCGAGGAAGGACTCTTCGTTTTTGGCGTAGCCGGGGAAGGGTCCAACAGCTTCGGCGATGCGGGCGCTGGTGAGGTAGGCCTGGCCGCACATGACGGCGGTGAGGCCGCCTGCCCAGTCCCGGCCGGACTCGCTGTCGTAGGGGATGCCCATGGACATGAGGAGCGCGCCGAGGTTGGCGTAGCCCAGCCCGAGCGGCCGGTAGTCGTGCGAGTTGCGCGCGATCTTCGCCGTGGGATAGCTGGCGTTGTCGACGATGATCTCCTGGGCGATGATCAGGGTGTCAACGGCGTGGCGGTAGGCTTCGACGTCGAACTGGCCATCGGGACCGACGAACTTCATGAGGTTGATGGAGGCGAGGTTGCAGGCCGAGTCATCCAGGAACATGTACTCGGAGCAGGGATTGGAGGCGTTGATGCGCGCGGTGGTCTTGCAGGTATGCCAGCGGTTGACGGTGGTGTCGAACTGCATGCCGGGGTCGCCGCACTGGTGCGTGGCTTCGGCGATCTGGCGGAGGACATCGCGGCCGTTGTAGCGCTTGTGGGGCTGGCCGTTGATGATGGAACGGGTCCACCAGTCGGTGCCGGTTTCGGCGGACTGCATGAACTCGTCGGTGGCGCGGACGGAGTTGTTGGCGTTCTGGAAGAAGACGGAGGAGTAGGCTTCGCCGTCGAGCGAAGAGTCATAGCCGGCGTCGACGAGGGTGTGGGCCTTCTTCTCTTCCTTGGCCTTGCACCAGATGAAGTCGATGACATCGGGGTGTTCGGCGTTGAGCACCACCATCTTGGCGGCGCGGCGGGTCTTGCCCCCGCTCTTGATGACGCCGGCGAAGGCGTCGAAGCCCTTCATGAAGCTGAGCGGGCCGGAGGCGCGTCCGCCGCCGGAAAGGATGGCGTTTTCCTCGCGGAGGGAGGAGAGGTTGCTGCCCGTGCCGGAGCCCCATTTGAAGAGCATGCCTTCGGTCTTGGCGAGGTCGAGGATGGACTCAAGCGAGTCCCCGGCGGAGACGATGAAGCACGCCGAGCATTGGGGGCGGGGCCTGGACCTGTCGAGAGCCAGGATGTCATCGGCGCTCTCATCCCAGTACCAGCCGTAGCCGCGGCCTTCCTTGACACCGACGTTGAACCAGACGGGCGAGTTGAAGCAGGCCTTCTGGTGCAGCATGATGTGGGCCAGCTCATCGCGGAAGTTGGCAACGTCGGCTTCGGTCTTGAAGTAGCGGCCGGCGGCGCCCCAATCGGCGATGGTGTCGACCACGCGGTGGACCAACTGGGCGACGGAGTGTTCGCGTTCCGGGGTGCCGAGTTTGCCGTGGAAGTACTTGCTGGCCACGATGTTGGTGGCCGTCTGCGACCAGTCCGCGGGGACCTCAATGTCGCGCTGCTCGAACATGACGGCGCCCTTGTCGTTGCCGATGGTGGCGGCGCGGTTCTCCCAGGTGATTTCGTCGTAAGGGGTTTTTCCGGCTGGCAGCCGGGTGGTGAAGTGGCGGGCGAATGACAGGCCCGACCTCTCGGATGTTTTCAATGATTGCTTTGGGCCGGTGATTTTGGCCGCGACGGCAACTGCAAGCTGTCCCATTTTCTCTCTACCTCGGGGGAAGTGACGATGCCGGCCGGCGTCGAGCGGCCCCGTTGCCGCGATCCGCCATTGTGCACCTTGGTAATGATGCCCCAAGATGTAGTGGCTCGTCAAGCAAAATATCTACAGGCGGTACATAGGTTTGCGAGGAACGCCGAGACTACTCCCCGCGGATTCGAACATTCCGGAACTGTGCGGTCTCGAAAAACGACCCGAGGCCGACGCGCCCGGAGCGGATGCTGAGGTCGACGCCCTGGAGGGCGGGAAGGGGCTTGCCGGCCACTTCCACCTCGACGCGGCCGGTCCTGCCATCCCAGGTGAGTTTGACCGGGGTCCAATCGGTGGTGGGCAGGGCGTTGGGGCCGTCTTCGGTGCTGATGCGGACGCGGTCACCGCCGTAGACGTGAAAGATGCCGTTGTGGACAGGCTGCTTGGCGCCGGTATCGACGGAGAGGTGGGCGTAGTTGAAGTGGCTTTCATCGCGGTAGGCGTAGACCAGGATGAGCGACCCTTCATTGCGGCGGACATCGGCTTCGATGGTGACGCGGCTGAAGGGCGCGGTTTCGCAGAGGGCGAACTGGATGGGCCGGCGCGGTTTTTCCTGCGGCCGTTTGGCGAGCATTTGGATGATCTGGCCGCCGTTCTCACTGGCGACGCGCCATTCGTGACCGAAGGGGACGGTCCAGCGGTGGCCGAAGGCTTCGAAGGAGTCCCCGGCGAGCAAGGTGGTGGCGAGGGCGAGAAGGCTAACGAAGGGTTTCATGGAATTCCTTGAGGCGGAGGATGTAGGCGGCGCCGCCTTGCTCCACAAGATCATTATGCCCTGCGTTGGGCAGGGTCCAGAACTGCTTTGGCGGCAGGGCGGCGTCGAAGAGGCGGCGGCCCATGGCGATGGGGATGATGGTGTCGTGCTCGCCGTGGATGACAAGGAGCGGTGCGTTGATGCGATGGATGCGGCCGATGGAGTGGAAGCCCCAGAAGAGGAGGGGTCCCAGGGCGGGGATGACGCGGGAGGCGAGTTCGCGGCCGCTGGCGAAGGGCGCTTCCAGAACGACGCCCGCGGCGGGTTGGCGGCTGGCGAGATGCACGGCGACAGCGGTGCCCAGCGATTCGCCGTGAATGACGATCTGGCCGGGCTGCCAGCCTTGGGCGCGCAGGTATTGATAGGCAGCTTCGGCGTCGTCGTAGAGGCCGTCTTCATCCGGCTTGCCTTCACTGCGGCCGTAGCCCCGGTAATCGAGCAGGAGCGTGGATGAACCGGCTTCGCGCAGAGCTTGGGCGGAGCGGCCCCGAATGGTGATGTTGCCGCCATTGCCATGAAGGAAGAGCGTGACGCGGGCGGCCCCGGGTTGCGGGACCCACCAGGCGTGCAGACGCACTCCGGCCGTGGTGATCCAGACGTCCTGCGCGCCCAGGCGATCCTTTTGGGTCCAGTCGCCGGCCGGGTAGAGCGCCGGGAAGTAGGCGGCGCGGACGGCGGCGAAACGGAGGACCAGCCAGGAGACGGCGATCAGGATCAGGTAGAAGACGGGCCGGGACGGCATGGCTGATTCGAGTTTGGCAAAACGAAGCCAGTGAGTGTCAGAAACGCAAAGGCCGCTCCGGCGCGGCTCCAGGTGTCCAAGGATTCCCAACGTAAGCGAAAGCCGGAGCGAGTCCGTCTTGCGCGGTTCATTAGAAACGCTCGTCATCATAGTCCAACATGCCGGGCTCCTCGCGCTGCAAAAACGAACCCATTGAGATGCGGGGGATGTAGCCGGGCATGTTGGAGTTGCGTTCGGCGAGTTGACCCTTGGCCTCCTGTTTGGCGACACGGAGTTCGATGAGGCGGCGGGGCGGGGCCGGGGGCGGCAGAAGGTGCGTGTCGTGGGGGATGGGCTCGTCGAGCGTGGCCGCTTCGGTGCGCGCGTTGCGGTGGAGCTGGCGGTTGCGCTGGAGTTCGGCGAGGGCCTTAGCGGCTTTGTGATGGGCGCGGTCGTAGTGGCTCTGGTAGCGGCGGTAGCGGTCGAGTTGGGCCATCACGGCGGGTTCGAGGAGAAGGCTGGGGTTTCCGTTGACGTATTGGGCTTCGACCATGCGGATACGGCGTTTCTGCCAGACGGCGTGGACGATGTCGTTGAAGAGGGCGGTTTCGGCGGCGCCCTGGGGTGCGAAGTCCTGGGCGAAGGAGGCGAGGAGGGTGTCGAACTCTTCCTGCTCGCCGGGACCGATGATTACCTGGGCCGAGGTGAGGCCGTGGGTGAGGGCGTTCTTCGACGAGATCGCCTTGCCTTCGGCGGTGGCGGGGCCGGTGGAGAGGGAGGCGTTGGCGCGGTTGGCCGCGAGGCGGGCTTCAGAAGCTTGCATTGAGGTGGAGTCCTTTCTGGCTGGAGTATACAGGCGGGAGGGGCGGAAACGAGTGTTCGAAAACGGGCATTTGGCCGGAAGTGGTTGGTGGGATGGGGGTTAAATTTGGAAAATTTTCCTGAAACGGCCGTGAACGGGTCCGGCCGCGTGGGTGGGATTGGGGGGAAAAGGAGCGGTGGAGCGGCTGTGAGATACTAAGACGTTTCGCGGCCATGCAGGTGTTTCTATCTCATAGCGGGCGGGATGCGGCGTTCACGCGGCGGCTGTATGAGGCTGTGCGTGACGCCGGGCTTGCGCCTTGGGCTTACTGGCAGGACATTCCGCGGAATGAGAACTTCGTAGCGGAGATCAACCGTTCGCTTGAAGAGAGCGGGGTGGTGGTGCTGGTTTGGTCGGCGGCGGCCAGGGCTTCGGAGTGGACGGAGCGGGAGTGGACGGCGGCGCTGGCGATGGAAGGGGAGAAGCAGCGGCGGTTCCTGGGTGTGGTGGTGCTGGATGAGAAGCCGCTGCCGGCTTTGCTTCGGACTCGCAACTATACCGATGGCCGGTTAGATCAGGGCAAGGCCATTGAGGATGTGGTGGCGTGGCTGCGGCGGCAGCGCCAGATGCGCGCGGGGGAGGCTCAGGACGCGCCGCAGTTGCAGCGGCTGGATTACCGGCCGTCGGGCTTTGTGGGACGGCTGGAGTTGTTCGAGCAGTTGCACCGGGAGTTGGTGGAGCAGCCGGGGCGGGTGTTGCTGCACGGGGAGCCGGGCAACGGAAAGTCGACGTTGGCGCTGGAGTTTGCCTGGCGGGTTCGCGGTGCGTTTGAGGCGGTGGTTTTTCTCACGTGCGGGGAGCGTGAAACGGAGCTGGTGGCGGCGGACTTGGCGGAGAAGGTCAAGCCGGAGTGGATGCCGTTGGAGCCTGGCGAGCGGCTGAAGACCGTGAAGCATTGGCTGGCGGGGCGGCGGACGCTGGTGGTGCTGGATGATGTGTGGGCGGCGGATGTGGCGGAACTGGCTCCGGGCCCGCCGGTGTCGGTGCTGTACACGTCTCGAGACCGCGCGGTTGTGAGGTTGCCACCGAGGCTTCGAATGCCCGTGCCCGGGTTTTCCGATGCAGAGCGCGAGGCTTTTCTGGAGGCCCAGGCCGTGGACGCGGCGTGGCATCCACCGTTGCTGAAGCTGGCTGGGTTGTACCAGGGCAGTCCGTTGGCGATGGCGGCGATGGCCGGCCAGGTGGCGGATAGCTCGGCGCCGGTAGCGGCGGTGGTCGCAGAGCTTCAGCGCGAGGGGCTGAAGGACGTTCAGGCTTTGCTCGCAAGGGCGGCCGGGCGGCAGCCGGAACAGGCGCGTTTACTGAAGGCGTTTGCCGCCTGTGCCGGGGATACCGTGTGGCTGCCTTTCGCGATTGAGGTTGCCGGAATGGAGGAGTCGCACGGCCGTGGTACAGCGAATCAGCTTGTCAACGCCTCCCTGTTGCGTTTGGTGGATCGCGATGACGAAGTGTTTGGCCTGCATCCGTTGATGAAATCGGCGCTCAGTGAAGGTGGCGCCGCGTTGGGTGCGCGGCATGAAGATGTGGCGATCGCACGGTTCAAAGACTGGGAGGCCGGCTGGGAGGGCTGCTCAAGGCTTCTGGTTGAAGCCGAGCAGGCGCTTCGAGGGTTGGTGGAGCGGCGGGATGCCCGAGCGCCGTGGCATGCTTACCGAGTCTTTGCACTTTCCCGGCGCGTGGGCCGACTCGATGTGGCCTTTCGAGCCACTGAACACTGGAAGGCGCATGCCGAGGCGCTCGGCAATCAGGACGGCTTGCAGGCGATCTATGGGAACCAGGCGCTGATCCTCAAAGACTGGGGCCGGCTGGACGAGGCGATGGCGCTCCACAGGAAGAAGGAGGAGATCTGCCGGGCGCTCGGCAATCAGGACAGCTTGCAGCGGAGCTATGGGAACCAGGCGCTGATCCTCAAAGCCTGGGGCCGGCTGGACGAGGCGATGGCGCTCCTCAAGAAGCAGGAGGAGATCTGCCGGGCGCTCGGCAATCAGGACGGTTTGCAGCGGAGCTATGGGAACCAGGCGCTGATCCTCCAAGACTGGGGCCAGCTGGACGAGGCGATGGCGCTCCTCAAGAAGCAGGAGGAGATCTGCCGGGCGCTCGGCAATCAGGACAGCTTGCAACTGAGCTATGGGGGCCAGGCGCTGATCCTCAAAGCCTGGGGCCGGCTGGACGAGGCGATGGCGCTCCTCAAGAAGCAGGAGGAGATCTGCCGGGCGCTCGGCGATCGATCCGGGTTGGCGTACAGCCAGTGGGGCCAAGGCCTGATCGCCCAACAGCGTGGTGACCATGCGGCGGCCCGGCACCTGCTGGAGCACGCCCTGGACACCTTCACCGAGTTGCGCATGCCTCGCGAACGCGATGGGGTCCGGGCGGCGCTCGACGAACTCCAGGAGTGACGAGATTCCGCAGGTTCTGGAGCCGCATCTGGTTCTGGCGCTGACCACGGGCTGAGGGGATGGCCGGCACGGTTCAAGAGGCGCGGCCCTTGGGCGAAGGCCGCTTTCTCACGGTGGCGGCCCCGCGTGACACCGGCAATCAGGGGAGACCCGGAAGTGAGCGGAGTACTTACGGGCGGCCGTGGCGGCGGAGTTGATCCTGAAGAGCCGGAATTTCGCTGGCGCGGCCGAAGCGTTCCGTGTTGATGCGTGCAGGGCGGCGATTCCCTGCCGCGCGGCGCGGCGGGCGAGAGCGGGATCAGGTGCTTCGGCGGTGAGGTCGTGGCGCATGTTCGGGTGGAGCATGTTCGGATGGAGCATATTCGGATAGCACCAACTCCGTCTCTGGCCTGTTGTGGTATCATTGTGTACACAATTGAGGTGACAGCCATGCGGACCACCAAAGTCGGAATTCGGGAGTTTCGCGAGAATCTGGCGGACTATCTGGAGTCGAAGTCACCAGTCGCGATCACGCGCCACGGGTCGACAATCGGGATCTACGTCCCCACCAAGCCCAAACCTAGCCAGGCGGACCTGGAAGCGCTGCGTGTGGCTGGGGAAAGGATGCAGGAGCTGATCGCGGCTGCGGGAACCACGAAAGACGAAATCCTGGCCAGCTTCAGGAAGGCCCGCCGCGCACGACGGACCCGGAACGGTTAGCGATGCTGGTGGTCGACGCGAACATTCTGATTCGCGCGGTGCTTGGATTTCGGTGGCTACTGCGGATGAGGACGGAGCGAATCAGCGTTCGAGCCGGTGGAGGGCACGGCGCGGCGGTGTCCGCTGGCCGGCAATTTGGCCGAAGGATCTCGCGGGTTATGAAGGCTGGGACGCCCTGCTCAGTCGCGCGGGACGCCCCGCTCGGCCTGACTATCCCAGCTTCTGCATCAACCGGCCGCGCCGCCGCACCCACTCTTCCCGGGTGAACAGGCGCGGCCCCGCCTCGATCATCCGGGGCAGCAGATTGAAGACATCGCCCGGGGCCCACGGCGTCCTCCGCCTTGTGCGAAGCCCTTCGCCGTTCAGCGCCGACGCGACGCCGGAGAGCGGCGTGTCGTCCACGATCAGGTCCGTCATCGTCACCAAGACCCGCATCTCGTACGGATTCTCTTCCAGGTGCAGGCAGTCGCCGGCGATCTGCACGCCGTACGGCAACTCCTCACGATGAAGCGGCTCGCCGGGCTCCGGGGCGCCTTCGCGCAGCCACTCGACGGCGTGCAGACGCCAGCCCGCCTCCTGGCGCCGCTTCAGATAGTCTGGCGTGATGGCGGGGACCACCTCCCGGATGCGGTTGCTTTCGGACATGCCGTGGTCTCAGCACGCCACGGGCCACGCCGTACTGCGGCTTCTACCGGTCCTGGCAGGGGGGCTTCTGTTGGTCCTGGCAGGGCCCCTGTTCACTTGTGGACACCGGCTGTATCGAATCCGGGCAGTGCTGCCTGCACCGCCACGCTTTCATGCGCCCCTTCATGAGCCAGCAGCCACTCCTTCCGGCCGAGCCCGCCCGCGTAGCCGGTGAGCCGCCGGTTCGACCCCACCACGCGATGGCATGGCACGATGATCGCCACCGGGTTCAGTGAATTGGCATGACCCACCGCGCGCGACGCCGCCGGATTGCCGATGCGGGCGGCCAGCTCACCGTATGAGATGGCCTGGCCGGGCGGAATCTCACGCAGCGCGCTCCACACGCGTTCCTGAAAGCCTGAGCCCGCCGTGCTCACCGGAAGGCCATCGAATGCCGAGAAGTCGCGGGCGAAGTACGCCTTGAGCCGGTCCGCGGCTTCGTGCGGACCCGGTTCAAGCTCGCACTCACCGTACCGCCGCGCCAGAAGCCGCGACATCCTCTCACGGTAGTCCTCAAAATCGAGCGCCACCACGGCGGGCCCGTCCGAGACCAGCAGGATGCGCCCGACGGGCGAATCGACCGGCGTTAGTGTCAACAGCTTCATGCAGAGGCTCCTTGCCAGATGGCCATCACGGCGTAGGCGCGCCAGGGGCGCCAGCGCTCGGCCATGTTCTCTAGTTCGCGGGGGCCTACGCCCAGCGCCTTCAACAATCCCAGGTCACCAGTCGGAAAGGCGTCCGGCTCGCCCAGCGCGCGCATGGCGATGTAGTGTGCGGTCCAGGGTCCGATGCCGGGCAGCGCGGTGAGACGTGATACCGCATCGTCGAGCGTCCGCGGTTCATCCCAACGCAGCGCGCCCGCGGCCACGGCGGCGGCCAGGCCGCGCAGGGTGCGTTCCCGCTGGCGCGTGAGACCCACACCGGTGAGGTCCGCTTCCGCCAGCCATGCCGCCGCGGGGAACGTGCCCCCGTGCAAGGCCACCAGCCGAGCCGCGAGCGTGGTGGCCCCGGCCACGCTGACCTGCTGGCCCAGCACGGCGCGCACGGCGAGTTCGAACGGGTCCCAGGCTCCGGGCACGCGGGGTAGCGCACGGCGCAGGAAGGGGCGCAATACCGGGTCCGCCGCGAGGTGCGAGTGGATGGTTTCGGGGGCGGCGTCCAGATCGAAGAACCGGCGGCAGCGCTCCACCAATCCGTTCAGGACCGCGATGTGGACGGGGACGATGCGCGCCTCAATCCCGCAGCCCTGGGTGAGTGGCCGCGCTTCCACAGAGCCTTCCGGAAGCCGCCGCCGGTAGACCCCGGGCTCAGCGGATTCGAGCGCGGGAATCGCACGGGGCCCCAGGAACGCCATCAGCGCGCGCCAGTCGAATGGCGGACGGGCGGCCAGCTTCAGCGTAATGCCCTGCCCGGAGGGCCGCTCCGCCGTGTCGCGCCGCAGTTCGGAAGGGGCTCGGCCATAGCAGACCTGCACGGCTTCATTGAAGCGGCGCAAGCTTGCATAACCGGCCGCCAGGGCCACTTCCGTCATGGGCATGGCGGTCTCGGTGAGCAGCTTCTTCGCAAAGAGCAGCCGGCGCGCCTGCGCCACGGCCACCGGTGTGGCGCCCAAGTGTTCCAGGAACAGGCGCCGCAGATGCCGTCCGCCCATGCCCACGCGCGCGGCCAGATCCTCCACGGGCGCTTCATCCAGAGCACCGCCCGCGATGAGCCGCATCGCCCGGCTGACACTGTTCGATGCGGCCACGGCCAAGCCCGGAGCCACTTCCGGCCGGCAGCGCAGGCAGGGACGGAATCCGGCAGCCAGCGCGGCCGCGGGCGTGGGAAAGAATTGGCAGTTGCGTTCCGCCGGAGTGCGCGCGGGGCACACCGGGCGGCAGAATATTCCGGTGGAGGCGACGCCGGTGAAGAACCGGCCGTCAAAGCGCGCATCGCGCGCGGCCAGGGCCCGGTAGCAGACCTCGCGAACAAGTTCCACAATCCGATTATGCGGAACGCGGCGCCGGTTCGCTAGCGGTTTTCGGACATGGCCGTGCCGGCGCTACTTCATCTTCGTGCGTGCGTCCTCAATCACCCGCTGGGCACGCACCGGATTGAAGACGCCGCAGACGCAGAAGCGCGCCAGATAGCTCACCGCTTCCTCCGGCGTGCGCCGCCCTTCCTTCACCCAGTCGATCATCTTCTTGGCCATCGAATTGGAGATCATGCCGTGGCCGCACATGGTGGAAAGGGTCAGCACCTGGCTGTTCGGCAGCTTCTCGGTCTTGCCCTGAAAGCCCAGCGAGTAGTTCACGCTGTGGCGGCACAGACCGGCTTCTTCCAGGATCTGCTCGGCGCCCTCAATGGACGTGGAGATGTTGACGCACAGCCCCAAATCCGCTTCCTTCACCGCGCGGACGAAGTTCATGGCGTTCTGGCGGTTGTCAAAGACCACGGCCGCGGTGCCGGCTTTGTCCAGGCCGTCGATCACCACCTGAAAATCGGGCTTCCGGTCGCGATCCCAGTGCGCGCGCGGGTTCAGATGGTGGTTGGGGCGCATGGAGCCGCCCTTGGCGCCATCGCCCATGTTCACCGGCTTGAACGGCAGGGCCAGCGAGAGAAACCGCTTCAGGCGCGGCACGCTTCCATCGTCATTCAGCCCCTTGGCGCACATCGCGAATACGATGACGTCATCGTGGAAACTCTCAGCGTCTCCGAAGCGGTGCAAGGTATTGGTCATGATCTAGACTCCGACGGGCTCCTTCATCCGGGCGACGGCTTCCGGGTTCGACACTCGGCCCAGGCCGGTGTTCGTCTTGGCGCGCTGCGGGTTGTAGCCCAGACGGTGCAGGATCTCGGCCACGCGGCGCTCATCGCCGTCGGCTTCGCAGCGCGTGCCGGTGCCCAGCGCGATGACGGTATCCACCTGCCGCTCCACATCGCGCACCAGGCGGATGATCTCTTCGGCGCGGTCAATGGAGACCTTCACTTCGACGATGCACGAGAGCACCTTCTCATTCAGCACGTCATCGGGCAGGGTTCCGGTGGCGATGTCGGACATCAGCGCCGTGACCGGATTCTTCTTCTCGAACGCCACGCCGGCGCGGGCCAGCGCCTGGGTCATCTTCTGCACTTCCCAGAAGCGCGCGCCGACGCCGGGGCGGCCGAACTCAATGGTGAAATTCACCTCACCCAACTGGCACCGGCCCGTGACATCGTTGGTCTTCACCTCTTCGGTGCCGCGGCCCTTCACGCCGGTGGATTCGTGGGGCACGGTGGGGTCGGAAAAGGCCCGCCGCACCACGCGAGGCCACGCCAGGTCATCGGGAACGAAGGCGGAGGTGGGGCAGACGTCGGGCTCCGGGTCAAACCGGATGCGCACCAGTTTCAACAGGCCGCGAAGCCCGCGCACCATGGCGGGATTGAGGTGCTCTTTCGACAGGCCGTTGAAACAGGCGTAACACTCAACGCACTCATCGCGATTGATGGTGGCCCGGCCCATCGACGGGTCGATGTAGATGGCGCCCATGGGGCAGACATAGGTACAGTTACCGCAAGCAACACATTTGTTGGAATCGATTCTCATTGCGCTTCACCTGTTCGAAAGATTGCCTTGCCGGCATCGATACGCGAAAACAGCACGGCGGCCAGCAGGCAGGCGGCCCCCGAAACCACAAACGGGGCGTTCCAGCCGTACGCTTTCACCATATACCCGACGGCGGTGGTTGCTATGAACCCTCCCATGTTACCGCAGGTGTTCATCACGGCGGCAACCGAGCCTGAGAAGTCGCCGCCGATGTCAAGCGGCACCGCCCACGATACACCCACGGTCACTTCAATGCCAAACACGGCCAGGCAGCTGAAGAGCACGTTGGCCTCCGGGTTGGTGGCCAGCGTGGCGGGCACAATGGCGGCGGCGGCGAAGAGAAATCCGAAGATCGCGACGGCGCGCCGGGCCAGGCGCAGGTTGCCGGATCGCTTGGCCCAATGGTCGGAGGCCCAGCCGCCCAGAAAGTCGCCCAGCGTGCCGGCCACCAGAGGCAGGGCGGCGTAGAAGCCCATCTTTTTCAGGTCGACGTGCCAGTTTTCGGTGAGGTAGGTTGGGAACCAGTCCAGGTAGACGGCCAGGCAGTGGCCGTAGCAGTAGTACATCGCGCCCAGCGCCCACACGTTGGGGCTGCGCAGAATCCGCGCCCACGGGATGGCGCCGGCCTTGCCCTTCAACTTGACGTGGCTGTGAATCAGATCCAGCTCCGCCTGATTCACGCCGCTGTGCTCTTCCGGCGTATCGCGATAGTACCAATACCACACCGCGGCCCAAACCAGCCCGATGAGCCCGAAGACCCAGAAGGCGGGCCGCCAGCCGTAGCCCAGAATAATGAACGCCACCAGCGGCGGAGTGATGGCCGCGCCCAGCCGCGACCCCGCATGCGTAACGCCCTGCGCGTAACCGCGTTCGGTGGGAAGCACCCAGCGCGAAAGGGACCGCGTGGCGATGGGAAAGGCGCCCGCCTCACCCACGCCGAACAGGAATCGCACCGCGATCATCGATGTGGCGTTCCAGGCAAGAGTGGTTGCGGCCGTGAAGACGCTCCACCAGCTCACAATGGCGGCCAGGACCAGGCGGGGGCCAAACCGGTCGCCCAGCCAGCCGCCGGGAATCTGAAAGAGCGCATAGCCCAGCCGGAACGCTCCGGCGATGAGCGAGGCATCGCCCAGGCTCAAATCCAGTTCCTTCCGGATGGCGGGCAGGGCGTTGGACATCACCACGCGGTCCATGTAGGTGATCATGTAGGCCGCCACGGTGATCCACAGAACCACGTGGCGCACGCGTGTCGGCCGGGGTGAACTGGCGGGCTGCATAGGATGGATCACCATTCTACACAACCGCCCGCGGGGACGGCGCGCGGGTCAGCTCTTGCGGGCCTTCCACTTCGGCGGCAGGATCACAATGCGCGATTCCGGACCGGAGGCTTGCCCCGGCTTCCGGGCGGGCGAACGCAGCAGCAGTCCGGCCAACAGGGCGCCACAGAGCATCTTGAAAACCTCCAGGCCCGAATAGAGATGGTGCAGTTCCCAGAACCGGTCCCGTTCGGCCGAGGCGAGTTCGCGCGGCACGAAATCGATGGCCCGCCCCAGCTCGGCCACCTGCGGCGAGATCCACAGGTGCATGGTGGACACCACGGCGATCATCGCCAGCGGCGGCGCCAGATACCAGCGCCCGGCGGTGGAGAAAAAGAGCAGGATGATGAAGACCGCGGTCCCCAGCACCAGTTGCACCTGCTCCCAGGTGTCGAAGTAGTGGCGGTTCATTTCACCCGCCAGGTGGCGCAGGATGAAGCGGGGCTCGGATGCTTCCATGCGATTCAGAATTCGAGCCGCTTCCGGCGCGGGGCCGGCGAGCAAGCGGTCAACGGCGCGGAAGTTCTGCGTGGCGACCATGGCCATGAACAGACTCCCGCCCAGCCACATGCCAAGCAGAAGGCACACCAGCCTGCGGGCTCCCATACCTTCGAGTGTAGCCGTCCGCGCTCCCGTTTTGGCCGGCGCAAGTCTGCCGGCAGCGTTGATTCCGGCCACTGGAGCAGCCGTCGACGCGCCGGGGCGTAGCCGGCCAGCAGCGCGACGCCAAGGAGAATTCCCACGGCGGCAGCCAGCGCCACCGGATCCTTGGGTTTGATCCCATCAAGGAATGAGGCAACCAGTTTCGATGCCTGAAGCGCGCCCGGCACCCCGGCCGCGAGCCCCAGGAAGACCATCGTCAGCACACCAGGAATCGCCAGAGCCACCAATGCCAACAGGCTCGATAGCCGCGAAGATCGTTTCCTGTTTGACGCGCTCACCGATTTCCGCGGGAAAAGGGATAGGAACGGAATCGAACAGCAGAAGAGGGAAGACGATGTCGAGACTGGACGCACTCATTGTGCTTCAGATCAGTGCGCATATCGCGGGCCGCATCAACTGGTCGAAGCTCGGCGCCTGCGTGGTTCCTCGGCTCGGCCACCCTTCAAAACGAGAGCCGCATCCCGAATTGAACGTTGCGCGCCGTGCTGCTCGTCGCGGTGATGCGGCCCACTTGAGCCGGCACACTGATGTTGCTCGCCGGGTTCCGGAATGACGGGTGATTCAGAGTATTGAAAAACTCCGCGCGAAACTCAAGATTCAACCTCTCGGTCAACGCCGTTTGCTTGTAGATGGCCGTATCCCAACTCGCGAAGCCGGGTCCGAACAGCAGGTTGCGCGCGGAGTTCCCGAAAGTAAACGGCGCGGGAACCCTGAACGCCGCCGCGTTGAACCAACGCTCGACCACCGGACCGCTCAACGCCGGGTCGCCCACCACATCCGCGCGGCTGCTGGGCCATCCCAGCGTGGTGCTCGTGAAGGTCACCGAATACGGCTGTCCGGTCCCGAGCGTCGCAATGCCGCCCACCTGCCACCCTCCGATCACCTTGTTTGCCAACGCCGGCAGCGAAGCGAGGAACTTGCGCCCGTTGCCGAAAGGCAGATCGTAAATGTAGTTGATCGTAACGTAGTGCGGGCGGATACCATCGAGGTTTCCCCGGTCGCGCGTGAAATCGTAGCGATCGGTGGTGGATTCGCTGTTGCCGAGAGACTTCGTCCACTGATACTCCGCCTGGAACGAGAGTCCCGAAGCGAACCTGCGGACGGCCCCGATCTGAAGCTGGTGGGTCATCGAGTCGCGCGAGGAATCGTAATAGTTGAACGTTCCGTACGGCTGGAACGGACGCCGCGGATTGATCGCGCCGGGCGCCGGGCGCGGTGCGTTCAAATCGTAGGTCGCACCGAGATGCGTCCCCTTGCTTCCCAGATAAGACGCTCGCACGGAGGTGTTGCGGAATACCTCACCCTCAAGCGTCAAGTTCCATTGCTGATGATACGGAACCGCGCGTCCGCGGTCGAGCGCATAGATATCGGGATAGCTCGGAATGCTGCCGCGTCCGGGAAATGGGCTGGCAAACGTGAGCGTTGGGACCGGGCCAGCCGCGGGTTCGAAGGACTCGGCGACGCGGAACGGCGGATTCAACGCCACGTGAAAATTACCGCCGTATGCCGCGATCACGTTGTGATAGATGCCATAGCTTGAGCGCACGACGAGCCTCGACGTTCCAAGCGGGCGGAAGGCGAAACCAATGCGCGGCGCGAAATTATTGACGTCCTTGTTGAGGTAATTTCCGGAATCAAGCCCCACGCTCTTCCCGGTCTTGATGGGCAAGGCGGCGAGCAAACGCGGATCGCCCTCGCCGGCCAGCAGAACCATGCCGAGGTCCGGATAGAAGTTCGCCATGTCGCCTTGCGCGTTACGGAACAAGCCGTAGTATTCGTAACGCACCCCGAGGTTCAGAGTCAGGCGCGGCGTGATGGACCAATCGTCCTGCAGGTACGCGGCGTAGCGGTTGCTGACCGGTTCCGATTCCACATTCTTGCTGACACGTCCAGTGGCGGTGAGCGCGCCCAGCAGGAAGTCGGCAAAGGCATGGCCGCTGTAGCGGCCGTCGAACGCAAAGCTGCCCCGGAAGGGTGGCGGGTTCTGGAAGTTGAATGCGTTCGAATGCTGGAACTCGAATCCCGCTTTCAGCGCATGCTTATCACGAATCCAGGTGAAGTTGTCGTAAAACTCGTAGCTGCGTTTCACGTCGCCCGAACCGGGATTGTCGCTGAAGCCGCGAAAGCCGAGGATCGTGATGGTGGGCAAACCTCCCAGGCCGGGGAGCGGCGAGATCAGCCCCGGTATAAGCTTCGACGGATCGAAATCCGAGTTTTGCGGCGTGCGGAAATTCTTCTCCTGGTTGAAGCCGAAACGCGCCTCGTTGATGGTGCGGGGAGAGAGCACGCGAGTATAGGAACCAAGAGCGTTACGCGTGGCAATGCCGAAACCGCCCCAGTTGCCGAACTTGTCGGTGCCGTTCGACGACTGCGCGAAGGGGCCGTTATTGACGTGGAAGTAGCGGACTGTCACGCGGTCCTTCGAACTGATCTGGTAGTCGCCGCGGCCCGAGAACCGGTCGAGCGGCTCGCGCGTGGGGATGTTCGTGGTGAAGTTGTTGCCAAGTCCCGCGGCGCCCGTGCCCCGTCCGTTCGGATCGGACGTGAACTTGAGAAGCTCGCTCGACACCGGACTGATTCGATTGGACGGAATGCGATTCCCGGCAAAGGGAACGCCGGAAGCGAAGGGATCCCGGATGGCGGGAAGGTTCGAGAAATCGCCGGACTTGAGCGCGACGGTGGGCATTGCCACCACGTTGGTGGTAGACACGTTACGCCGCAGGCCTTCAAAGCTTCCGAAGAAGAACAGCTTGTTGCGAAGCACGGGACCGCCGAGCGAGCCGCCATACTCGTTGCGGTTGAAAGCCGGCAGGGGCAGCCCCGTGGCGAAGAACTCCTTCGCGGCGGTGGCGCGGTTTCGATTGAACGCGAAGAGACTGCCACGGAATTCGTTCGTTCCGGATTTGGTCACGACCACCACCTGGGCGCCGCCGCGTCCGAACTCGGCCGACGCGCCGTTTGCAATCACGCGGAACTCGGCAACGGCGTCGAGCGACGGGATTGGCGCGAGAAGACGCTCGTTACCCACGTCGTTGTTGCCGACGCCGTCAACGCTCAGATTGGTGTAGCCGCTGCGCAAGCCACCCGCAATGTTGGGGTTGCTGCCCGCGTTCTGAACTCCGGGCGCGAGGGACAGTAAGGCATAGATGCTGCCGCGGCCGTTCAATGGCATTTTGGTGACCTGACGCCCATCGACCACGCTGCCCACGGACGACGCGTCGGTCTGTACTACGGGCATCGAGGCCTCTACCTCGACCTGCGTGGCCACGTCGCCTACATCCATCGTGACGTCGGCGCGCACGGTCTCATTGACGAATACCCTCAGGTTGCGCGCCACGTTGGTCTTGAAGCCCGGAGCGGAAACGCTGACGCGATAGGAGCCGGGCGTGACGTTCGTGAAGATGTATTCGCCCGTGGCGGCGGTCTGCGCGCGCGACGAGACGCCGGTATCTTCGTTCCGCATCTCCACTTGCGACCCCGGGATCGCGGCGCCCGAAGAATCCGTGACACGTCCGACGATACCGCCGAGACCACCCTGGCCCCATGCGATGGAACCTAAACTATGCACGCCGCCGAGTTGAGCGGGTCGATAGATCGGGTCTGACACCACTTGGGACCCCTGAGAATCCTGCGGTAAAACAGAAGAGGCCGCCGAGTAGGCGCTCTGCGGACCCGACTCT
>VFZY01000002.1 GCA_016870915.1 Acidobacteriota bacterium
GCAAAACCGTGGGAGCCGGAGGGAGCCCGTTCTTGTTGCGAGTCTGAGAATTCACGCTGATTCCTATTCTCGCCCTGCTCAGTAATTAAGGCCAGGGGAGTTGTCTCAGCTATGTTGGCACGGAGGGCAGCATCTCTCTTGCGATATCCACCTGGCACCACCTTAGTCTTCATGCTTGAAGTCGGTGATGCGAACGCCCATGATGTCTTCGATGATGACGATCTCACCGTAGCCGATCACTCGGCCGCCCACCATGATGTCCACGTTCTCGCCCGCCGACCGGTTCATTCTGAACACGTTGCCCGTGTCCAGTTCGAGGATCTGCCGGATGGACAGAGTCTTCCTGTCCAACTCGACGTCCACGTCAATGGGGACCTCGGCGAACGGGCCGATCTCTTCAAGGCAGGTCATGGCGGACAACGTTTCTCAGTCAAGCAATCGGCGCACGATCCGCCGGACTTTAGTGGAACACCTTAGAAAGGCTTATCCTGCCGCTCTACCTCTTGAGGTTGATCGTCTCCTGGCTGATCTCATCCACGGTCGTCACCACGCGGGTGTTCGCCTGATAGCCGCGCTGAAACACGATCAGGTTGGTGAACTCACGCGCAATGTCCACGGTCGACGATTCAATGGCGCCCCCCAGAATCGTCCCGCGGCCGCCCGAGTTCGGCACGCCGATCGCGGGCAACGCGCTCCGCGCGCTCAACTGATAGTTGTTGTCGCCCACCGCCACCATCGATTCCGGGTTGCGAATCGATGCCATCGCCAACTGCCCCACCATCGTCTGCGAACCGTTGGTGTACTGCGCCAGGATCGCTCCGCCATCGCCCAAACCCACCCGGATCAACTGCGCCGCGGGGGAGCCGTTCTGTGAGTTGGCCGACACCGCCGAGGGTTGCGAATACTGCGTCAGGCGCGGGGTCGTCCGGTTGAACAGGTTCCAGGTCACCGTCTGTGACGCCGCTCCGTTGTTGTAACCCGAGATCGTGATCGCCGGCATGGGGTCCGTGAGCGTGGGCGCGGTCATCCGGCCACTGGAGTCGAAGGAAATCGAGCCCGTCACTGGAGCCACCGGCGAGCTTACATCCGAGTTCGGAATCGAAATCGAGTAGTCCCACTGGTTCGCCGTCGAAGACTTCGTGAAGTTCACGCTCACCACGTGCGATTGCCCCAGCGAGTCGAAGATTTCAATCGATGTCGAGAACTGGTCCGGGGGCGGCCCCGCGGTCGCCGCCGCGTTCAGGTTCAGGTCAACGCTCAGATCCGTTGTCGCCACCGGCGGCCGCAGCGAACCCACCGGCACCACCACATCGGAAACCGGCAGGTTGGTGTTCACAACCCCTCCCTGCTCCGACCATCCGAGAACCCTGTGTCCCTTGGCCGTCAACAGATTGCCGGCCTTGTCCACAACCAACTGCCCACCGCGGGTGTACAGCGTCGCGCCAGCCGGGCTTTTCACCACCAGAAAGCCGTCTCCCTGGATCGCCGCGTCCAGCGTTCCGTTTGACGCGTGAATGGCGCCCTGCGTGAACTGGCGCAGTGTCACCGGCCGGGCCACACCGAAACCCACCTGGGTTTCGCCCAGCGCCGTACCCACCGACTGCGTCACCAGATCCGCGAACGAAATCGCGCTCGCCTTGAAGCCCGGCGTGTTCAGGTTCGCCAGATTGTTGCCCACCACATCGACGGCGGTGGAATGCGCCCCAAGGGCTGAAAGTGCGGTTGAAAACGAAGTAAACATGAATGATTCTCCTGAAAAATAATGACTTTTCTACGCTCCCGGACGCGGCGCCGGCGCCGCCGGCTGCTGTCCGCCCAGGCTTTTCTCGATCGACGCGAGGCTTTTTCGCATCTCGAGCATCTGTTCAACGCCCGAAAACTGCGTCAATTGGCTCACAAACTGGATCGGATCGGCCGGTGTGAGCGGATTCTGGTTCTGAATCTGAGCCACCAGGAGCTTGAGGAACATCTCCTTGCTCTGGGCGCCGTCGCCGCCCTCGGCCCGGGCCGCCAGCTCCGGCGGATTCACCTGCTCCCCCCGCGTTACTCGCTGGTGCTGACTGAGCCAATCGGGCGGCGCGGCGGCTGCCGAAATCGTGTTTGTCATGTTGGTTATCTCCCTGCCTGCGTCGTGAAGGACTTTTCCAGTTCCTCCACCCACTGCGGCCTTCGCCGCTTATCTTCCTGATACTGCTGCTGTTGGTTGCGGGCATCCTGAGCGTCTCCGCCCCGTCCGCGCCCCCGTTCGTCGGCGAACTCGGCGTCACCCCGGGCCGCCAGCGGCGCCAGGTCAATCCCGGAGCCCGCTTCCGGGGTCCAGGCCTCAGTCCGGTACCCCACGCTCTCCAACCTCTCCACCAGGTCGCCAATCGACCTCTGCATCTCCCCCGCCAAACCCTGATCCGGGGTCCGGACCGCCACCTGCACACGGCCGTCCCGTTCCTGCAACACCAAGTCGACGGGCTTCATCGGCGCCGCTTCCACACCCTGCACAGGCTCCGGCGCCGCGACGCGAACCGTAATCTCCCGCGCCTGCGAAGCCTGGCCGGCCGGCCGCACCTCCGCCACCTGCAGCGGCGCCTCCACCCGGGCCGCTTCCACCCGCACCGGTTCGGGAGCCGGGGCTGCCGGCGCGGCTACCGGAGCGGCCTCGCCCACCGGAGCCACCCGGACAGCTACCGATTCAGACACCACAGGATCGGACGTTTGGGTTGGTTCCGCGGCGCGGACCGGGACCTCTTCCGCCCGGTTCCGATCCCTCCGCTCCAGCACCTGTTCCGGCGCCCTAACTGCTTGAATCCGAGGAGTTTCGCCGCTTTCAGGTTCGTTCCTCGCAAAGTCCCGGCCCGCCGCCAGCCGCACCTCCGCCTTTCGATCCCCGGCCGGACGCTCGGGGCGCACGGCGTGCTCAACCGGCACCACCGGGGCATCCGCCGGTTCACGCACTTCCAGACGAGCCGCAAAGGCCGTTTCCGCCCCTTCCACAGGCGGCGCCGGTTGCGCTTCAATCATCGGCATTTCCGCTGCCTGCTAAAGGCGTTGGGGAGCTATCGGCCGCTCCGCTCCGGGTTCCGGCGCTGGTGCGGCCACCGGAACCGGCGCCACAGCCGTCCCGTACACCGCCTCGACCCTGGGAGGTTCCTGTTTAGCAGACTCAACCGCCTCCCTGCCATCCATCTCCCGGCTTTCTACCGGCTCCGTCTCACAGCAGGAAACCGCAATCTCCAGCTCCACCGGAAGCCGCGGAAGCGGTACCGGCTGCGGCACCACCACCGGCACGGGCACCGGAACCGGCAGCGCATTCCACGACGCTTCGCGTTCCTGCTGGCCGCCCTGCTCACGCTCCGGCTCCAGTTCCGGCTTTGGTTCCGTTTCCCTCTGTGGCCAAGCCGACGCCTCTTCCCCGATGAGAGCCCCCAGCAGCGCCGCAAAGAGTGCGTCCGGCGAGGCTTGGCCGCCGGCAGGCGCAGCGCCAAACCCGGCGGCCGGCATCCCGGCTGGGAGGCCGGAATCGAGGAACGAGATCATGCGGACGGCGGGAGCAGTTCGGTGGCCAATTGAGGCAGCCACGATTTTCAATCACTTAGCGGGAGCGGGTGGGGACAAGAAGTCGCCGATCCGGCCCATGCGGCAGGAAAGTGCCGTCGAAGCGCACGGCGGCATATTAGTCCATATCGGTGATTCTTCAGGAACTTGAGCGCAGCCGCCCGTTCGGCCACAAAAATGCACGGTGGCCTCCCAATGGATCAGTTCACCATTTCGGCCGCGAGCGGCCTGCGCGCCCGCATCGAGACTCTTGAGATGCTGGCCAACAACATCGCCAACGCCAATACGGCGGGCTTCAAACTGGACCGGGAGGGTTACGGCCTCTACCGGTCGGACGACGCTTGGGCTTCCCATGTCGAGTCGCTCCCGGAGCCCGCCACACTGCCTGTGGTGGAGCGGCATTGGACCGATTTCGGAGCCGGAGCCATCCAGACCACCGGGGCACCGTTCGACTTCGCACTTTCCGGGCGCGGTTTCTTTGTGGTGGAGGGACCGGGCGGTCCGCTTTATACAAGAAACGGCAGCTTCAACCTGTCACGCGAGGGGGACCTGGTGACCCAGGATGGCTACCGTGTCCGGGTGCTGGACGCGCAGGGCCGGCCCGTCAAGCTTGACCGGTCGCGAAGCATTGATGTGGATCGGGACGGCGCGGTGAAGGTGGGAGGCCGGAGCGTGGGCCGCATCCAGATCGCCGACTTCGACGAACCAGCGGCGCTCTCCAAGAAAGCGGGAACCTATTTTCACATGCCGGACCCGGCCCGATTGCAGCCGCGGCCCGGAAAGGCCGAAGTCTATCAGGGGCGGCTGGAGAGCTCGAACGTTTCGGCGCCGGAGACCGCGGTGCGGCTGATCAACGTGATGCGGCATTTTGAATCGCTGACGAAGGCGCTCCAGATTCACGGCGAGATGGGCCGCCGGGTGCTGGAAGAAGTGGCCCGTCCCAGTTAACAAGCAACAGCCGGCAAGACCGACACGGGGCGGCCTGGTTGCCTGAACCCCCTGAGGCTGCCCCGGCCTTTGCCAGCCAGAAAAAAACGAAAGAAACGATGGTTATTCCTTCATGATCCGAGCATTATTCAGCGGCGCCAGCGGCATGAGCGCCCAACAGACCAATGTCGACAACATCGCCCACAACCTGGCCAATGCCAACACGGTGGGTTTCAAGCAGCGCCGGGCGCAGTTCCAGGATCTGCTGTATCAGAGCCTGGTGCAGCCGGGCGTGGCGGCCGGGGCTCAGACTGTGGTGCCGAGCGGCCTTCAGATCGGCCTGGGGACGCGCACGTCCTCAAACGAGATCATTTTCGTGCAGGGCAGCCCGGTGCTCACCTCGAATGCGCTGGACCTGGCGATTCAAGGCCGCGGGTTCTTCCAGATCCGGCGCGCCTCGGGTGAAACCGCCTACACCCGCGCCGGGGCGTTCCACACGGACCGCGACGGCAACGTGGTCACCTCCGACGGCGAGCCGCTCGAACCCACCATCACCATGCCGCCCGAGGCCCAGAACGTGCATATCGCGGCCGACGGCACGGTGAGTTACTCGCTGCCGGGCCAGCCGAACGCGCAACTGGCGGGGCAGATCCAGCTTGCCAATTTCACCAATCCGGCGGGCTTGAACAGCATCGGGCGCAACCTTTATGTGCCCACCGACGCTTCGGGTGAGGCGGTCATCGGCATTCCGGGCGGCCAGGAGGGTCTGGGCAGCCTGCAGCAGGGCTACATCGAACAGTCGAATGTCAGCGTGGTGGAAGAGTTCATCAATCTGATTGTCAGCCAGCGCGCCTATGAGGCCAATTCGAAGGTGGTTCGGGCGGCGGATGAGATGTATCAGCAGGTGAACAATGTTACCCGCTAGCGTGCTCGCGGCGCTCCTGCTGGCTGAGTGCCTGCGCGCCCCCGGGGACCGGATACGGGCAGGCGACCTGGCGGGCGCGTTGCCGGAGTTCGCCTCCGTGCCGGCCGGGACGGTGCTTGGGTTGGCGCCGGCCGTGGGGGCGCGGCGGATCTACCAGCCCGTGGAGTTGGAAGCGCTTGGACGGCTGCATGGGGTGAACGTATCCTCTCAAGCCGCCATCTGTGTCGAGCGCCCGTCCCGCGTGCTCACACCGGCGGATCTGGCGGCCGCGCTGCGGAGCGTTCTGGGGGAGACCAGCGCCGGGATCGAGATTCTGGATTTCAGCCGGTTTCCGGTGCCGCCGGGCGCGCTGCTGTTCCCGAAAGCCGGCGTGGTGGCGATGGTTGGCCGGCCGGGCCCGAAGGCCAGTCCGGTGCTGTGGCGCGGCCAGGTGGCGGATCCAAGCGGGGGCACGGTTTCCATCTGGGTGCGGGCGCGGATTTGGGAAATGCGGAGCGAACTCCGGCTCCGAAAGCCGGTGGGGCCCCTCCAGAAGCTGGAGCCAGACGACCTGGAAGTGGTTGAGGCCGAGCGCTTTCCCCTGGACGCGCGGGCTCTGGATGCGCCTGAGGCCGCTCTGGGCATGCGGTTGAAACGGCGGCTGGCGGCCGGCGCGGCGATCCATGCCACGGCGCTCGAAGCGGCCAAGGACGTGGAGCGCGGCGACACGGTGCAGGTGGACGTGGAAAGCGGCCGCGCGGTTCTGCGGCTATCGGCGCGGGCGGAAACGGCGGGCCGGACGGGTGAAACAGTGATGCTCAAGAACCCGGCCAACGGGCAACGATTTCAGGGGCGGGTGGCGGCGCCCGGCAAAGTTCTGATTCAGGCGGGGGCTCGTCATGGCAGCTAGATGTCTGTTTCTCACTCTTCTGGCCACGGCGCTGGGAGCAGCGGGAAAAAAGGACCAGCCGAAACTCACACCGCTCGAAGAGTATGTTCAGGCGGCCCGGCAGGCGGGCGTGGACAACGTGGCCCGCACGACGCCCGGATCCCTTTACACCCCGGGAGGCCGCTTTGCCGACATTGCGCGCGACCTGCGGGCGAACCAGCCCGGCGATCTGGTGACCATCGTCGTCTCAGACCGCGCCTCGGCGGTATCGCGGGGGGCGACATCGTCCAACCGAAAGACGGAGGCCTCAAGCGGCATCCGGGCCGCGTTTGGCGCCAGGAAGGCGCCGTTCCCGGACCTTCTAGGTCTGGGAAGCGAATCGAAGATCCAGGGTGACGGCGAAACCAGCCGTTCAAACACCCTGACCACGACGCTTTCCGCCCGGGTGGTGGAGACGCTGCCGAACGGCTATCTGCTGGTGGAGGGCGTGAAGGACATCACGGTGAACTCCGAGCGGCAGGTGGTGACAGTGCGCGGGGTGCTGCGCTGGAACGATCTTTCGCCGGGCAATCAGGTGCGCTCGGACCGGATCGCTCAGATGGAGGTCCGCGTGAACGGCAAGGGCGTGGTGGGTGACGCCGTGCGCCGGCCGTTCTTCCTGTACCGCCTGCTGATGGGGTTGCTGCCGCTATGAAGAAGATCACGGGACTGGCGCTGGCTGCCGCCGCCATGCTGCAGGCGGCTTCCTCGGCCACGCGGTTAAAAGAGGTAGTGAGCTACGAAGGCGTCCGCGACAACCAGTTGATCGGCTACGGCATCGTGGTGGGTCTGGCCGGCACGGGCGACAAGCGGCAATCCGTCTTTCCGGCGCAGTCTCTGGCCAACATGCTGGAACGCATGGGGGTTCAGATCAACCCCTCGCAGATTCTGGTGCGCAATACGGCCGCGGTGATGGTTACGGCCACGCTGCCCGCTTTCGCCCAGCCCGGCACGCGCATCGATGTGACCGTGGGCGCGATGGGCGACGCGGCCAACCTGCAGGGCGGGCTGTTGATCACCACTCCGCTTTCGGCCGCCAACGGCCAGGTTTTCGCCGTGGCACAAGGCGCGGTTGTGACCGGCGGGTTCATTGCCGGACGCGGTGGCAATTCGCAGACGCTCAATCATCCCACCGTGGGCCGAATCCCGGGTGGAGCGATTGTCGAGCGCGCCCCGCCATCGGTCACGCCGGGCCGCGTGATGCGGCTTCAACTTCGGCAAGCCGACTTCACCACGGCGATGCGTGTGGCCGAGGCCATCAACCGCAAGTTCGCCGGCACGGGCGATCCGGTGGCCAAGGCCGAGAATCCAGCCCTGGTGGAGGTGACGGCGCCCGCCGGTTTCGCCGCCCGGCCGGTGGAGTTCCTGGCAGCCGTGGAAGCCCTGACCATCGAAGCGGACCGGCCCGCACGCATTGTGATCAACGAACGCACGGGCACCATTGTGATGGGGAAGGAAGTGAAGATCTCACCGGTGGCGATCATGCACGGGACGCTCTCGGTTGAGATTCAGACCACGTTCGACGTCTCGCAGCCGGCTCCGTTCAGCGACGGCAAGACGCAGGTGGTGCCCCAGGTGGGGGTGGGCGTGAAAGAGGAAAAGTCGCGCAATCTGGTGCTCAAGGAGGGTGCATCGGTGGAAGAACTGGTGCGCGCCCTGCAGTCCATTGGAACCACGCCCAGGGACGTGATCGCCATTCTGCAAAATCTGAAGGCGGCCGGCGCCCTGGAAGCCGACCTGGAGGTGATCTGATGACTGTGGGTCTTCCGCTTACGGCCCCTTCTCTTCGGGGCGCGGAGGAAGCCGCGCCGCGCGACTCCCCGGAAAAGGTCCACGACGCCGCGGGCCAGTTCGAAGCCCTGATGGTGGAGCAGTTGCTGAAGATGATGCGCACGGAGGGCGAGGGCTGGCTGGGCGGCTCCGCGGACTCCTCCGGCGACATCCTCCAGGGCATGGCTGAGCAGGCGTTCGCCAAAGTGATCGGCGAGCGGGGCGGTTTCGGCCTGGCCACGATGATCGAAAAACAGATGTCCGAAAGACCGGCCACCGGCGCCACCGCCTTGAAATAGCGCGGCGCGCCGTTGCACAGTGGAATGGTACTCCCTATGCATCGACTACCCGCTTGGGGCCGCGCCGCCCTGTTGTTAACCGCGTTCTCCGCGGCGATGGCCCAACGCTCCATCCCCACGGCTTCTTACGCCGACAAGGAACCGGTGGTGACCAGCCACCAGATCACGCTGGGCGGCAAGCCCCTGACGTACAAGGCCACCACCGGTCTCCTGCCGCTGCGCAATGAGCAGGGAGACGTGGAGGCGGGCGTGTTCTTTATCGCCTACACCGCGGAAACGGACCAGCCCGCCGCCAGGCGCCCGCTGATGTTCTCTTTCAACGGAGGCCCGGGCTCGGCCTCGGTCTGGCTGCATCTGGGCGTTCTGGGACCCAAGCGCATCCGCATGAACGACGACGGCTCCCTGCCGCCGCCACCCTATGTGATGGAGGATAACCAGAGCACGTGGCTGGACAAGGCCGACATCGTCTTCATTGACCCGGTTGGCACCGGCTACAGCCGCGCCACCAAGCCGGAGCTGGCCCGCAAGTACAACGGCTTCACCGGCGACATCGAATCGGTGGGCGAGATCATCCGCCTTTACCTCACGCGGTACAACCGCTGGCATTCTCCGCTGTTCCTGATTGGTGAAAGCTATGGCACCACGCGCGCGGCCGGTCTTGCGGGGCACCTGGCCGACCGGGGCATCGCCTTCAACGGCATTGTCCTGGTTTCGAGCATCCTGAACTTCCAGACGGCGCGCTTCACCAAGGGCAATGACCTTCCTTACATGCTCTTTCTGCCCACTTACACAGCCACGGCGTGGTATCACAAGAAGCTGGCGCCGGACCTGCAGAAGGATCTTCGCGGCACACTGGCGCAGGCCCGCGCCTGGGCTGAATCGGACTACTGGGTCGCGCTGGCCAAAGGCGACCGGCTCACCGGCGCCGAGAGCAGCGCGGTGGCTGAGAAGCTGGCACGGTTCACGGGTTTGAGCAAGGGCTTCGTTGAACGATCGGGCCTGCGCATTGAGATCATGCGGTTCATCAAAGAGCTTCTGCGCGAGAAAGGCGTCACCGTGGGACGTCTGGACAGCCGCCTGACGGCGTTTGAGAACACCAACGCCGCCGAGACGCCGCAGTTTGACCCGAGCAACTCCGCGATCCGGCCGCCCTACACGGCGGCCATGAGCCGCTATCTGCACGAGTCTCTGAACTACAGGACGGATCAGGTTTACTACATCCTGGGCGGGGGCATCGCGCCGTGGGATTATTCGGCGGCGCAGAACCAGTTCGCAGACACCTCCGATTCCCTGCGGCAGGCACTGGCCAAGAACCCGCACATGAAGGTTCTGGTCTGTTCCGGCTACTACGACCTGGCGACACCATTCTTCGCCACGGAGTACACGCTGGCGCACATGGGCCTGGACCCGCGCCTGCGCGGCCAGATCCGGGTGGAAGAGTACGAGGCGGGGCACATGATGTACATTCACACGGCTTCGCTGGTGAAGATGAAGCGCGATGGCGCGGCCTTTATTGACCAGGCCGTTGACAAGACCCTGGACCGGGCGGTAACCCGGTAGTGAACCTCCCAATCCGTCTCATCGCCGCGGCTTTGAGTGCCGCGATAACCGGGCATGCGCAAGGCAGGCTGAGTGATCCAAACTTCCACAGCTGGTGGGCCTATGCGGGCGACCATCGTGTGGCCGGCAACTGGGGTGTGCACCTGGAAGGTCAGGCTCGTCTGCACGGGCCGGTGGAACGAACGCAGCAGTTGTTTGTCCGCCCTGCCGTGAACTACCATCTGCGAAGCAACATCTTCGTCACCGCCGGTTATGTCATCATCCGCAACGGATCTTATGGCGACTTTCCGGCGCCGGGCATCCTCTTCGAAAACCGAGTTTACCAGCAGGCCATTGTCCGCCACCGGATCCGGAATCTCAACGCGGAGCACCGCTGGCGCATGGAACAGCGTTGGATCGGCGCTCCCCGGGAGCGGCCGGGAACGGCGCGTTATCAGCAGCGATACCGGCAGCAGCTTCGCGTGACCACGCCGCTCAACTTCGCCGCCAAGCCCTCGAATCCCTGGTATTGGGCGTTCTCTGACGAGATTCTGATCCACGTGGGTTCAAACTACGGATCGAGCCGGTTCGACCAGAACCGTGCCTACGCGGGCATCGGCTATGAGTTCGGGGTGAAAGGCAAGCTCGAATTCGGCTACCTGAACCAATACGTCTATCACCGCAGCGGCCGCAGCCTGGAGAACAGCCACACCCTGATGGTGTCGTGGCTTTCCGCAATGCCGTTCCAACGGAAAAAGTAGCTCAGCCGGCCTCGCGCCCGAGAGCGCATTCCTGATGCACCGCCCGGACGGCCTTTTCGAGCCCGTCCCGGGCCACCACGATGGAGATGGTCAACTCACTGGACCCCTGCGCGATGGCGATGATGTTGACCTCCTCGCGGGAGATGGCGGTGAAGATGCGGCCCGCAAGACCCGGCGTGCCCCGCATGCCCTCGCCGACGATGGCGAGCAAGCCAACATTCGCATCCACGGCCACCGGTTCCAGATACCCGTGTGCCAGTTCCAGTGAGAACGTGGATTCCAGGGCCGTCAGGGCCCGGTTCAACTCATCCTTTCTCACCAGCAGACAGAAGCTCTGGCGGTAGCTTGAGCTGGTGAAGGCCAGCACCTCGGCGTTGGCGCGAGCCAGGGCATCCAGGGCTTTCGCCATTACGTGGGCCCCGTTGATCTCGGCACTCGCCGGCTCGATGGAGACAAGCGCGACGTTGTTCATCGACGTCACCGCGCGCGCCCCCGGATGATTGCCGGTGGAGGGCAGTATCCGTGTGCCGGGCGCTTCCAGGTGAAAGCTGTTCTTGCTCCACACCGGAATCTTCTTTTCCACCAGGGGCGCCAGCGTGCGCGGATGGAGCACCTTGGCGCCGTTGTAGGCCAGTTCCGCCGCCTCGCGATAGGTCACCTCGTCCAGCACCGCCGCATCGGGCACCAGGCGGGGGTCGGCGGACATGATGCCATCGACGTCGGTCCAGATGATCAACTCGGCGGCATCCAGCGCGGCGGCCAGGATGGATGCCGAAAAGTCGGAGCCTCCGCGGCCGAGGGTGGTGGGGCGTCCGTCGATGGTGGCGCCGTTGAATCCGGTGACGATGGGCATGACGCCCGCATCGAGAAGCGGCCGCAGCACCTGCGCGGCGCGGGCGCATGTGTGATCCATGAGCGGGGTGGCATTGCCAAACACCGCGTCGGTCACAATGACACCGCTGGCGTTCACGGCCTGCGCGGGCGTGCCTTGCACAGTGAGATACTCGGCCATCAGCAGAGCGCTCAACCGCTCGCCCACAGCCACGGCTTCATCCACGGAGCGGGGCGGCCGTTCGCCGAGCATCGCCACGCCGCCGGCGATCCGTTCGAAGTCCTGAATGATCTGGCGGAGCCCCGCGGTGACCTCTCCGTGCCGCGATTCCGGAAGGAGCGACCGGCAGGTTTCCACGTGGCGGGTCTCCAACAGACGCAGATTCGCCGCCACTTTTGCGTCGTCGCCCGATTCGGCGTGTTTCAGCGTATCGAGCAGCAGGTCTGTCACCTTCGACATGGCCGAGACCACGGCGGTGACAGGGCGTGAGCGCTGATGTTCGATGCAGATGGAGGCCGCCACCCGGATACGCTCCGGCGAGCCCATGCTGGTGCCGCCAAACTTCATCACCAGGCGATCAGAGAAATGACTCAACGATGAATGTCCTTTCCATTCGAAACACGTTCGCGGATGATGCGGAGAATGCTCTCTTCGGCCTGCGGAGCGTCCATGCCGCTGGTGTCGAGATAGACCGCGTCCGGGGCCTGGCGCAGCGGCGAATCGGGCCGGGTGGAGTCCCGGCGGTCCCGCTCGGCGATTTCGGCCTCGATCGCCGCGACGTCGGCCGCGCGGCCGCGTTCCGATTCATCGGTGGCGCGGCGCTGGGCGCGCACGCCCGGCGTGGCGTCCAGGTAGATCTTGATGTTGGCTTCGGGAAAAACGACGCTGCCGATGTCGCGGCCCTCCATCACCACGGAGGCGTGCCGCGCCAGTTCACGCTGTTTGGCCACCAGTGTCCGGCGCACGCCCGGTACGGCGGAGACGCGGGAGGCGGCATCGGAGACACCGGGTTCCCGGATGGCGGCAGTGACATCCTCGCCGTTGAGCAGCAGGCCGCCGGACGGCGTGAACTCCATGGCGGCGGCCGCGGCAAGCTGTTCCAGAGCCTGATGATTGTCCAGCGCGCAGCCCTGCCGCAAGGCCCACAACCCGATGGCGCGGTACATGGCTCCGGTATCGACGTAGACGATGCCCAAACGCCGTGCGACGGCCCGAGCGATGGTGCTCTTGCCAGCGCCGGCAGGCCCGTCAATGGCTACGATGATGCGTTTCGCCGGTTCCATCTTCCATTATCCCGTAAGATGGGAGTGTGATGACTCGACTGATTGTTTCAAGCCTGGTGCTGGCAGTGACGCTGCTGGCCGCCAACCCTGCCATTGACGGCGCCAAGGCGAAGATCAAGGAAGGAAAGTACGAGGAGGCCGTGGCGGCGCTTGAAACGGCCCGCAAGGCGGCGCCCAAGGATACGGCCCTCACGAAGGCATTGGCGGAGGCGCACATGGCCCAGGCGGATTTCTTCATGTTCAATGAGAAGATGCCGCCGTTCCGCAAGTATCCGGCGGCGTTGCGCTCCTATCGCAAGGTGCTGGAACTGGACCCGGGCCACGCCAAGGCGAAGGAGAACGTGGGCACCATTGAATCGATCTACAAATCGATGGGGCGCCCGGTTCCACAGTAGGACCCGAAGGGGCGGTCACCAGCCCATCAGGCGCATGCGTTCCTGAATGATGGCCGCGTAGCTGGTCATGCGCGCGGGCCGCCGCCGCAGAGGCGAGGGCAAACAGGCGGCCAATCTTGCGGCCTGATCGCGATCGAGCCGGACGGCGGAAACGCCGTAGTGGTGGCGCGCCGCCGCTTCGATGCCGAACACACCGGGGCCCCATTCGGCGACGTTCAGATAGAGCTCAAGGACGCGCCTTTTGCCCAGGACGAGATCCGCCATGGGGGCCAGCGTGAACTCGGCCAGCTTGCGCACGGGGTTGCCGTGCGTGGTGAAGTAGAGATTCTTCACAAGCTGCTGTGTGATGGTGGAAGCGCCGCGCGTGATGCGGCCTTTCTCCCCTGCATCCTCAATCACCTCTTCGATCTCCTCCCAATCAATGCCGTGATGCAGGTAGAAGCGGCCATCCTCGGCCGCGATCACGGCATGAGCCACATGCGCGGGCAGCCGTGACAGGGGCACGAACTCACTGCGCTTCTGGTAGGAGGCGCCACGCAGCCAGGCGGGCGAAAACCAGCTTTTGACACGCCGCTCCAGTTGCACGCCGGTGGTGAAGGGATCGATGAAGCGGAGCGCCACCAGCGTCAGTAACCAATACGTGTGGACCGCGGCGGCCAGACCCAGCACCCACCAGTGGGCGGTGCGCCAGCGGGGCCGGGGCAGGGGGCGGGTGCGGAGCAAGGCTCGAAGGCTGGTTCGGCGTGGCTGCGGGCCTGGACTTGCCGGGGGAGGCAGAGGCGGCTCAGCGGGTGTGTCTTGCGAGTGTTCGTCCACGGCCATGTTGCGGGCGCACCCCCTGTCTAGACTTGCCGGCGCCTGAGATGGGCCCAGGCGGCATAGCCCGCCAGGTAGGCGAGCACCAAAGGAAAGACCAGGATTCGCAGCGGAGTGAGAACGGCGCTCGCCCCGGTGAGCCCGGCGCGATACAGGGCAAAGTGCGCGATGATGCCAAAGTTCCCGCGGTCGGCCCAGAAGTAGTCGCCGTTCTCATTGAGGATGAGGAGTTTGGTGGGAACGCGGGCGGCAAGGAACCACTTCCAACGGGTCATGATGGGCTCGCCGGAGCAGAGGATGGCGATGGCGTCGTACCGGTTGCCGCGGAGTTCGGTGAGCAGCGCCCGGCGGGCTTCGGGAGTGACATAGTCCTGCACGCGGAACACGGCATTGTAGTGCGGCGCGGCGCCGGTGAAGCAGGTGACCAGATCGCAGGAGAGCACGCGGCCTTCGCGCTCAAGCCAATTGGCCAGGAAGCCGTTCACAAGGTGCCGCGATCCGCTTTCCACCACGAGAAGGCGGCGCAGGTCAGGCAACGCCCGCGACAGAAACCGGCGCACGGGCCTAGACGCCCCAGCAGTAGTCCTCGACCGACTTGTCGAGGCCCGCGTCGCGCCCGTTGATCCGCATCAGTTCCAGCGTCAGCGCGTCCACCAGGGCGCGCCAACTGGCCTCAATGACGTTGTCGGAAACGCCCACGGTGGCCCAACTGCGCCGGTTGTCCGACCATTCCACATGCACACGAACCTTGGCCGCGGTGCCCTTCCTGGTATCGAGCACGCGAACCTTGTAATCGGTGAGGTGCACCTTGGCCAGATCCGGGTAGAGCTTGGAGAGGCACTGCCGCAGGCACAGGTCGAGGGCGTTCATCGGCCCGTGCCCGTGGGCGGTGGCGGAATGCACACCATCCTGGGCCTTCAGCGTGACAGTGGCGGTGGTGTTGGTGGACCCGGGCCTGGTGTTGCTTTCGACCACCCGTGTCGCCACGTCATAGGAGACCACTTCGAAAAAGTGCAGGCCGGGGCTGATGGCCTGGCGGACCAGCAACTCGAAGGTGCCGTCGGCGGCCTCCAGTTCATAGCCCTGGTATTCGAGATGCTTGATGCGATCCAGCAGTTCGCGCCGCGCCTCGTCGCTCATGCGGTCGCCAAGGCCCTGTTCCTTGAGCTTATAGAGGATGTTGCCGCGGCCCGAAAGGTCGCTGAGCAGCACGCGCTGGCGGTTGCCCACGGCGGCCGGCTGCACATGCTCATAGGTAGCCGAGTCCTTGAGCACGGCGCTGACATGCACGCCGCCCTTGTGGGCGAACGCGCTTTGGCCCACGAACGGCTGGTCATTGCGCAACGGCAGGTTGGCCAGTTCGGCGATGAAGCGGGCCACGGAGGTGAGTTGCGGCAGCTTGTCCACGCCGATGGTGGTGTGGCCCAGCTTCAGTTCCAGGTTGGCGATGATGGACACCAGGTTGGCGTTGCCGCAACGTTCGCCATAACCGTTCATGCAGCCTTGCACATGGGTGCAGCCGGCTTCGACGGCGATGATGGTGTTGGCGACGGCGCAATCCGAATCGTTGTGGGTGTGGATGCCGATGATGCCGTCAAACCGCGACCGCACATCGGCGGCGATCTCAGCCAGCCGGGGCGGCAGAGTTCCGCCGTTGGTATCGCACAGGCACAGAACACTGGCGCCGGCGTTCCGGGCCGCCTCCAGGGTGCGAAGCGCAAAATCGCGATTGTGGATATAGCCGTCGAAGAAATGTTCGGCGTCGTAGATCACCTCGCGGCCGAAGTCCTTCAGGTACCTGACGGTGTCGCGGATGATCCGGAGGTTGGTTTCCTCGTCGATGCCAAGGGCCCGGTGCACGTGCAGGTCCCAACTCTTGCCGAAGATGGAGATGGCGGGTGTGCCGGCTTCGGCGAGCGCGCGGACACTCGGGTCCTCGTGAACGGCGTACTTGGCGAAATGGGTGGCTCCGAAGGCGGTGAGCCGGGCGTGCTTGAGTTTCAGCTCGCGGGCGCGGGCGAAAAACTCCTTGTCCTTGGGATTGGACCCCGGCCAACCGCCTTCAATGTAGTCAATGCCGAGCTCATCCAGTTTCTGGGCAATAATCAGCTTGTCCTCGACCGAGAAGGAGACGGCTTCCCCCTGGGTGCCGTCGCGAAGGGTCGTGTCGAAGGTGAAGATTTTCATAAAGCCTCGGAAATGGGGACGAGCCCGGAGCGCACCTATTGCGCCGGTACGCCGGCCTCCTTCTTCTTCTTGAGGAAGGTCATCATGCCGCGCAGTTCACCGCCCACCTTTTCGATGAGCAGGTTCGAACCCTGATCGCGCATCTTGAGGAAGTTATGGCGGCCGGTCTTATTCTCGCCGATCCATTCGCGGGCAAACTGGCCGCTCTGGATCTCGCCGAGGATCTTCTTCATTTCGGCGCGGGTCTGATCATTGATGATGCGCGGGCCGCGGCTGTAGTCGCCGTATTCGGCGGTGTCGGAAACGGAGTAGCGCATGTAGCCGAGGCCGCCTTCATAGATGAGGTCGACGATCAGCTTCAGCTCGTGGAGACATTCGAAGTAAGCGATCTCCGGCGCGTAGCCCGCTTCAACCAGCGTGTCGAACCCGGCGCGGATGAGCTCACTCACGCCGCCGCAGAGCACCACCTGCTCGCCAAAGAGGTCGCTTTCAGTCTCTTCGCGGAACGTGGTTTCGATGCAGCCGGCCTTGAGGCAGCCCAGGGCGAGGGCATAGGCCAGGGCATTGGCGAGCGCGTTGCCGGTGGCATCCTGGTGCACGGAGACAAGACCGGGCACGCCGACGCCTTCCGTGAACAGTTCCCGCACGCGATGGCCCGGCGCCTTGGGCGCCACCATGGAGACGTCAACACCCGCCGGCGCGACGATGGCGCCGAA
The DNA here is from genome assembly GCA_016870915.1 of Acidobacteriota bacterium. GTDB lineage: Bacteria > Acidobacteriota > Terriglobia > Bryobacterales > Bryobacteraceae > VFZY01. The sequence continues at coordinate 16,904 of VFZY01000002.1, forward strand.
GTGGATGTTGAATCCATGGGCGAACATCAGGGTATCGCCGGCCTCGAGATTCGGGGCGATATCGCTGTTGTAGAGATCCGCCTGGATGTGGTCCGAGACCAGGATCATGATCACCTGCGCCGCCCTGGCGGCTTCGGCGGTGGTCATGACACGCAGGCTGGCGGCTTCCGCCTTGGCCCAGCTTTTCGAGCCGGGGTACAGGCCCACAACCACGTCCACGCCCGAATCGCGCAGGTTGAGCGCGTGGGCATGGCCCTGGCTGCCATAGCCGATGATGGCGACCGTCTTTCCTTTAAGGCGAGTGATGTCGCCGTCTTTTTCGTAGTAGCGATTGGGCATCCTGGTTTAAGACTCCACGTTGACAGTAGTTGGTTCGGCGCCGCGGGGGACCGGCGGCGAAAGACGCAGCTTCTTGGGATCGAGCGACACCGCCACGGCGCCCGAGCGGGTCACCTCGATATCGCCGTAGCTGCGCATCACATCGATGAACTCATCGAGCTTTTCAGTGTCGCCGGTGACTTCGAGCGCGAAGCCTTCGACCGACGAATCGACGACGCGCGCGCCGAAGATCTCGGCTTCCTTGAGGATGGCGGTGCGCGGCCCGTTGTTGCCTTCCTCAGCCGCGGCGCGGACGCGGAGCAGCAGAAGCTCACGCGTGACGGACGGCGATTCGGAAAGGTCGGAGGCCTGGAGCACGTTGATCAGTTTGTTCATCTGCTTGATCACCTGGGCGCGGAGCCGCGGCTCCACATCGACCACGATGGTCATGCGGGAGAGCGTGGGGTCGAGCGTCTTCGCCACGGTGAGGCTTTCGATGTTGTAGCCTCGGGCGGTGAGCAGGCCCGTCGCACGCATCAGCGCGCCGGTCTTGTTCTCAAGCAGTACGGAGATAGTTTGAAGCATGGAATTCCCTGACCGTTACGGCACCGCCACCGGCTGCGGCTGCGCCAGCACCATTTCGTTGATCGCGCCGCCGGCGGGCACCATTGGATAGACATTCTCCGTGGGCGACACGCGGATGTTCAGCAGATAGGGGCCGTTTTCCGCGAACGCCTCTTCCAGCGCCGGCCGGAGTTCATGCACGTGTTCAATGGTGCGTCCCTTGAACCCGTAGGCGCCGGCCAGTTTCTCGGCATCCGGGAAACTATCGAGCGTCACTGAGCAGAGGCGGTTGTTGTAGAACAGTTCCTGCCACTGCCGCACCATGCCCAGGTATCCATTGTTCAGCACGATGATCTTGATGGGCAGGCCGTGGCTGGCGATGGTGGCCAGTTCCGGCACCGACATCTGGAAGCCGCCGTCGCCGACGATGGACACGACGGTTTTTTCGGGGCAGGCAAACTGGGCACCGATCGCCGCCGGCAGGCCGAAGCCCATGGAGCCCAGACCGCCCGAGTTGATCCACAGGCGCGGATGATTGAACCGGATGAACTGCGCCGACCACATCTGGTGCTGGCCGACGTCGGAGGTGACAATGGCTTCCCCGCGCGTCAAGCGGTCGATTTCAGCGACGGCATGCTGGGGCTTGATCTCAGTGGAGGAGGTGGCCGGCGTCAGCGGATGCTCTTCCTTCCAGGCGCGAATCTGGCTCCACCAGGCGCGCCGGGAGGCCGAATTGCGCGCCGCCATGGAAGGCTCAAGCTCACGCAGGACAGGATTCAGTTTCTGCAGCACGCGGCGCACGTCGCCGACGATGGGCAGGTCGGCATTGCGGATCTTGCCGATTTCCGCCGGGTCGATATCCACGTGGATGACCTTGGCATGGGGCGCGAACGCGGCCAGGCGGCCGGTGACACGGTCATCGAACCGCACGCCCAGCGCGATCAGCAGGTCGGCATTGTACATGCCCATGTTGGCCGCATAGCTGCCATGCATGCCCGGCATGCTCACGAAGTTGGGGTGGTTGGAGGGCATGGCGCCCAGCCCCATCAGCGTGTTGACGCAGGGGGCATCCAGAATCTCAACCAGCTCCCGCAGTTCCTGATGCGCCCCGGCGTGGATGATGCCGCCGCCGGCATAGACGTACGGCCGCTGCGCTTCCCACATCATCTGCGCCGCGCGCCGGATCTGGCCCGTGTGGCCGTCGGCATGCACCTTGTAGCCCGGCAGATGAATGGAGGTGACGGGGGTGTAATGCACCTGCCCCTGGAAGACATCCTTGGTGACGTCCACCAGCACCGGGCCAGGACGCCCGGTGGAAGCGATGTAGAACGCCTCATGAATCACTTCCGGCAGTTCATGGATGTTCTTCACCAGGTAATTGTGCTTGGTGCAGGACCGCGTGATGCCGAACGTGTCCGCTTCCTGGAACGCGTCGCTGCCGATGAGCTTGGTGGGCACCTGGCCGGTGAGGGCCACCAGCGGAATGGAATCCATCATCGCGTCCACCAGGCCGGTGACCAGGTTGGTGGCCCCGGGACCCGATGTGGCGCACGCCACGCCCACCTTGCCCGTGGCCCGGGCATAGCCCTGCGCCGCGAAACAGGCATTCTCCTCATGCCGCACGAGGACGTGGCGGATGGGGTTGTCGTACATGGCGTCGTAGAGCGGCAGAGTGACCCCGCCGGGATAGCCGAAGATGCACTCCACGCCTTCCCGCACAAGGCACTCGAGCAGCATCTTCGCTCCGCTCATGAGCGTTCCAGTGGCTTGATGTGACACGCGATTCTCCTACTCTTGAATAATTGCAGGCCGGTAGAAAACGAAAAGGCCATCAGCCGGTTGTTCACCCCGCTGATGGCCTTTCGGAAACCGTTTACAGGCCGATCATGCGGGGCCGCGTACCGCTACCCCTACGATGACCGGAATGCTAATGATGACTGTATTGGACACTGGTCGCGCGAGCCGCTGGTTACGTTCGCAGATGGACAAGTGCCCCACGAATTAAGGATACCCTACAAGTCCGGCAAATGCAAGGGCGGTTGCTGATAAGAAAGATTAATTTTCCCATTTGTCCTCACGCCAGCGTCACGCCTGCTTCAGGCCTTGGGATGCGCTTTATCATAGACCGCCATCAGATCCACCAGCGAGACCTGGGTATACCGCTGCGTGGTCCCCAGCGAGGCATGGCCGAGGAGTTCCTGGATTGCCCGCAGGTCGGCGCCGGCGCTCAGCAGGTGGGTGGCGAAGGCGTGGCGCAGGGTGTGGGGGTGGATGGAGGAGTCGCCGGCGATCATGGTGGCGTAGAGCTTGACGATGCTCCGGACGGCCGAATCGGTGATGCGGGCGCCGCGCCGGCCCAGAAAGAGCGCGGTTTCCCGGGCGGCCGGCTGGCGCTCGGCAAGGTAGCGTTCGATGGCCGCCGCGGCGCGAAGGGTCACCGGGATTTCGCGCTCTTTCTTGCCTTTGCCGCGGACGCGCAGCCAGCGGTCCTTGAGATCCAGGTCCTCCACGTTGATTCCGGCCAGTTCGCTCACACGCACGCCGCAGCCATAGAGCACCTCGAACAGGGCCATGTCGCGCACGGGCTGGGTGCGGGGGATCTCCGCCGTGGCCACGCCATCCAGCAACCCGTTCACCTGCTCCTCCGTGGGAACCTTGGGCAGCCGCTGCGGCGCCTTGGGCCGGCGCACCATGCGGGCCGGGTTCTTATCCACGACACCGGTGCGGCGCAGGAAGTGGAAGAACGACCGGATGGCTGCCAGTTTCCTCTGCACGGATACGGGGTCGAGGCCCCGCGTGTAGAGATCGCCCAGCCATTCGCGGATCATCAGATGGTCGAACGCCGCCACGGTGGGCGGGGTCTCGCCCGGCGGGGTGAAATAGACGCTGAACTGTTCCAGATCGATGCCGTAGTTTCGCAGGGTGTGCGGAGAGCAGTTCCGCAGCCGCAGGTCATCGAGAAACGCGGTTATGTGCCGGTTCAATTCAGCGGGCGGCGTATGCATCCAGGGCCTCCAAAGCCCGCCGGCACACTTCGGCGTGGCGGGCATGTTTGTCGCGGCGGAACCGGGCGAGCGCGGCGTCATCCAGTTTCGGCAGCAGGTCGAAGGTGATGTTCGCCGGTTGGTAGTTCTCAGGGCTGGCGTGGGTGGCGTAGTGGCAAAGGGACCCGAGCGCGGTGGCGCGGGGGAGCGGACGGGGCGCTTCTCCGCGAGCCATGGAGACGGCGAACCAGCCGGCCAGAAGGCCGGTGGCGATGGATTCGACATACCCTTCAACGCCCGCGATCTGGCCGGCGAACAGCACCTGGGGACGGCTGCGCAATTGCAGCGTTTCGCTGAGCAGGGCGGGGGCGTTGATGTAGGTGTTGCGATGGATCTGGCCGAAGCGCAGAAACTCGGCGTTCTGCAGGCCGGGGATGAGGCGGAGCACGCGCTGCTGCTCGCCGAACCGCATGTGGTTCTGGAATCCCACCAGATTGTAGCTGTCGGCGCGGGCGTTTTCCTGCCGGAGCTGCACCACGGCGTACGGCCGGCGCCCGGTGCGCGGGTCGGTTAATCCCATGGGTTTCATGGGACCGAACCGCAGGGTGTCGCGCCCGCGCCGCGCGATCTCCTCAATGGGCAGGCAGGCTTCGAAGAAGGGCGTGGAGGGCTGATCGGCCGCGATGTGCACCGGTACGCTTTGCGCCGCCAGAAGCTCATCGAGAAACCGCTCGTACTCCGGCTTGTCCATCGGACAGTTCAGATAGTCGCCGGTGCCGTCGATCGATTTGCCGTAGCGCGACGCTTCAAAGGCAATGGACCGGTCAATGGAGAGGGCATCGACGATGGGGCTGATGGAATCGTAGAAGTAGAGCCGTTCGCTTCCAGTGAGGGCGGCGATATCGGCGGCGAGCGCCCCGCTGGTGAGCGGTCCGGTAGCCACGATCACGATGCCTTCGCGCGGCACGGTTTCCACCTCTTCCCGCACGATGCGGATTCCGGGCAGTTCCTGCATCATGGCGGTGGCGCCGCGGGCGAACGCCTCGCGATCGACGGTGAGCGCCTGCCCGCCCGGCACACGCACGCGCGCGGCGATATCGAGCAGGCCGGAGCCCAGCCGCCGCAGCTCTTCCTTCAAGAGCCAGGGCGCGGTGTTGAGCGATTCGCTCTTGAGGGAATTGGAACAGACCAGTTCCGCGAGACGATCCGTCTTGTGCGCTTCGGTTGCCCGCGCGGGGCGCATTTCGTGGAGGGTGGCTTCCAGGCCGGCGCGTGCGATCTGGCAGGCAGCCTCACAGCCCGCGAGGCCGCCGCCGAGGATGGTGATGGGCGCGGGCAAGCTATTTCACCAGGTCTGACCGGCGGAGGCGGAGCTTCGAGAAATCGGCTCCGCTGATCACGTAGTACCAGTCGGCGAACCGGTTTACCAGTTCCTTCGCCACGCGCTCGCCCTGCGCGGGGTCGTCGCCGTACTTCTGGGCGCGGCCGGCATCGAACGTGGCGGTTACCAGCAGGAACCGGTTTTCGCCCGCGCCCGCGGCGGGTTTGGCGTCGCCGCTGCCGGCGATTTCACCGAAGCGCAGCCCGTAACTGATCCCGTTGTCTGTCTCCACGTGCATTTCGCCCTCGTTCGCCAGCAGCATGCCGTTGGGGGCGATGAAGAAGCCGCGCTGGCGCAGAGACATGGCGGTCTCAAGCGTCAACTGCATCCGCCCGGAGCGCAGGTCTTCGGCGAGACTGGGCGGCTTGGGTTTCACGTCCACAATGCGGAGGCCGTCGAGCGTGGCTGCCATGGTCTTGACGGCATTCTCCTGGAAGGATTCGGCGCCGGCCATTTTCCACTGGCCGTTTTCCCGCGAAAGCTGGATCTGCTCCAGGTTTTCCAGGCGCCCCAACTGCTCATTGAGAGAGTAATTCCGGATGACGATGCGGCGGATGTTCGCCGATGCCACACGGACCAGCCCGGAGTTCACCCAATCGGCGAAGCGCGCCGAGGGATCGGCCGAGGTCTGAACGGAATAGACACGCTTGGCGCCGGGGACGCGGATGTAGCGGTAGCCCGGCTTGTTCTCCACCGGCTTGCCAAGGATGAAATCCGCCAGCACCTCCTTGCGGGCGTCGCGCAGGGTGACGCGCTTGCCGCGGCCGGTCAGTTGGGCCACCTTGGCGTCCATGGGATCGATGACGCCGAAGCGGCCGTGATCCTGCAGCGAGTCCGAGGCGGCCAGATCCTTTTTCAGGTCGATGAGGGCTCCGGCGGATTTGTTGAGGCGGTCGCCGATATCGACGGGATAGTTGCTGTGCGAGGGCAGAACCCAGCGGCCTTTTTCGAACGCCACCTGGAAGGGGCGCGCGGTGGCGGTGGATTCGTCGTAGTCCACCACTTCGATGTAGCGCACGGCCTGCGGATCGCGGAAGGCGGGGTAGAAGACTTCGCCCTGGTCGCTGAGGATGCCGGGCGTGGCGCGTTCCGGCTCAACCATGGCGGCGGTGATGGCGGCGGCGGCCGCGGCCGCGGCGTAGAGGGAGGTTCGCACGGCCTGGTTCATGGACGGTCCTCACTGGGCGCGACAAGGCGGTCTTCCGGAACGCCGATGCGTTCGCGCCGCAGCTTGCGGATGGAGATGAGCACAAAGATCAGAAGCGCAGGCGCGGGCGGCAGGGCCACGGCCAGCAGTTTGATGGTGCTCTGGATGCCGCGGATGGAGTTCTCCATGTCGGCGCGGCTGGTTTCGATCTGGCGCTGCTTCTCATCCTCAATGGTGGTGCGCGTGACGGCCAGCCGGCGATTCTCCACCGACTGCACGTTCTGGATCATGATCTGCTTGGCCTGGTCATCGATGTCGCGCCGCTGCTCGATTTCGGCCACGGCACGGTCCAGCCGCGCCTGGGCCTCACGCAACCGCTGTTCGGCCAGCGCTTCGGCCTGCTGGGTGTCGCGCAACCGCTGCGCTTCAAAGTTGCGGGTGCGCGCCTCCACGGCTTCCAGCGTTCTGTACCGCGGCCGGCGCTTGCGCAGTTCGATGAATGAGGCGTCTCCCGCCAGTTGGTCCACGGCGTTCAGAAGGAACGTCACGTTGTCGAAGTTCAGATTCTCAATGCCGCGGCGGCGCAGTTCGAAAAACTGTTCGCCCATCATATCGACATCGGCCACCACGATGGCGTTGGCCGGGCCCGCGACGCGTGCCGCCAGCACATGTCTGTCGTTCCCAGGCACTCGCCGCAGGTCCTGATTGACGGCGATGCCGAACATCGACCGGCTGACCAGGTTTTCCCACGGTGTCAGGCCCGCCTCATCCACGGTCTCGATCAGCGGGTAGAACTTCGTCTTCGCATCGGACCGCGCTTTGATCGCGCCGCCATAGAGCAGCACCACCTCCTGCAGGCCAGCCGAGACGGGCTCTTTGGGATTGAATCCGCGCGTGATGAAAACCACTTCCCGCGGCAGCGATTTCAGCTGGGGATGCGGGTTGTTGCCGGTCCACACGATGCGATTCGATTGGAATGCCAGGCCCAGTGTTTCAAGCAGGGCTCGCGTGCTGGCCCTGGGGGGACCTGGAGGCGTTTGGCCCGGCATCATGCCGGCCGCGGCGATCTCGTTGGGAGCAAGTTCCAGGTTGAACGCAGGCATCGGGTCAAGGAAGAGCAGCACCGGTTTGCCGGACTGTACATAGGCATTGAGGCGGTCCACCTGCGGCTGCGGCAGCGTGTGGGGCAGGGCCGCGATCAGAACATCGAGATCGGCGGGATAGTCGGCGTCCGGGGCCACCTGCGCCACCTCATACTGTTTACGCAGTTCGGCGATGATGGACCAGTCCTGCGTCTGCGCGCGGGCCTGGAAATCGAAACCGCCGAAGAGCTTGGCGCCGGTGGAAAGCACGCCCGCCTTGCGGCGCCTGGCTCTTGAGACGACACGGATGGACCGGGTGAGTTCGTACTCCACGGGCAGGCCGCGTTCGAAGAACGGAATCACGAACTCCTCACTGCCGCAGGTGAAGGCCAGGCCCAGAAAGATCTCGTTGATCGACTGGGCGCTCTCTTCGGTGACCGGCAGGCGCACCGGGCGAATGCCATACCGGTCCAGCGCTTCGCGGGCCTCCGCGGAGTACTTCACGGTCTCAATCACGCGGGCGTGAACGGCTTCGCCGCCGGCCGCATCGAACTCGCGGATGAGCGCCGCCAGATTATTGCGCGCCGCCAGGTACGCCTTCGGCACATCGGGCGAGACGTAGGCATAGATGAACACCGGGTTGCGCGCGTCCAGCCCGCGCAGCAGCGCCTGCGTGTCGCGCGAGAGCGAATGCACCTGCTCACTGGTGGCATCAATGCGCAGGCGCGATTGCGATGCGAGCAGTGCCGCGGACCCGGCGATGACTGCCAGCGCCAGCCCGCGCACGCCATAGTGGAAGCCCATGCGGGGCGCGCCCGGCCCCGTGCGCCACCGTCTGCGGCCCAGCAGGGCGGTATTCAGGTAGAGCGCCACCAGCGCCACGGCGGCGAAGTAACAGACGGCGCCCAAGGTGAAGATGCCGCTGGTGAGATCGCGAAACCGCTCGACCACGGAGAGCCGCAAAGCGAGCCGCTGGAGGGATCCGCTGAGGATGACACCCGCCTGATCCAGGAACACCAGCGCGGCGCAGAACAGTGCGCCCAGGATGAACGCCACGGTGAGATTGTCGGTGAGCAGCGAGGCAACCATGGCCACGGCCAGCAGCGCCGAGCCCACCAGCCAGTAGCCGAAATAGGTGGCCATCATCAAACCGGGGTCCGGGCTGCCAAGCCAGGCAAGCACCGCCAGATGGCTGAGTGAAAAGAACAGAGAGATGGTGTAGATCACCACCGCGGCCAGGTACTTGCCCAGGACGATCTCCAGGTCGCTTGCGGGCAGCGTGAGCAGCAGTTCTTCAGTGCCTTGCTTCTTCTCTTCGGCCCACAGGCTCATCGAGACGGCCGGCACAAAGAAGACAAGCAGCAGGGGAAAGAGCTGGTTCAGGGGATCGAGGTTCGCGAGATTGCCGGCAAAGAATCGTTCCTGCCAGAATGCGGCCATCGCGCTCAGGAAGACGAACAGGGAAATGAAGACGTAGCCCGCGGGGGTGGAAAAGTAGCCCGCCACTTCGCGCATCAGGATGGCGCGGACGGTGCGGCTACGCATGCGCGGTCTCCTCGCGTGTCAGGGCTTGGAACGCTTCATCCAGCGAGGCATACCCGGCCCGCATCCCGGCCGGAGCGCCGTCAAAAACAATGCGGCCGCGGTGGATGAAGACCACACGGTCCGCCATGGCCTCCACTTCCTGCAGGATGTGGGTGGAAAGCAGAATGGTCTTGTCCCGGCCAAGTTCGCGGATGGTGCGCCGCATTTCAACGATCTGATTGGGGTCAAGGCCGGTGGTGGGCTCATCCAGGATCAGCACCTCGGGTTCGTGCAGCAGCACCTGCGCCATGCCGACGCGCTGCCGGAACCCCTTGGACAGCTTTCGGATGCTTTTCTCAATCACCGTCTGGAGCGCGCAGCGGGCCACCACCTCATCGATTCTTGCGCGCAGGCGGGTGCCGTCCAGACCCCGCGCCGTGCCGAAAAAACGCAGCAGGCCCAGCGGTGTCATGTCCGGGTAAAGCGGGCCGTTTTCAGGCAGGTAGCCCAGGTGGGCAAGGGCCGCCAGACGATCCGTGGCGACGTTGAAGCCGGCGATGCGCGCCTCACCGGCGGAGGGCGTGTTGTACCCGGTGAGCAGCTTCATGGTGGTGGACTTGCCGGCGCCGTTGGGGCCCAGGAATGCCGCCACCTGTCCTCGAGGAATGGCGAAGGTGACATCGCGAATGGCCGCGAAGTCGCGGTAGAACTTCGAAAGGCCAAGGGCCTCGATCATCGGGCGTGCGTCATTCTCCGTCAAGCCGCCACCCCATGAGTTGAAATCTCACCTGGCCCCCGCCGCTTGGAGGGCCGCCTGCTGCGCTGAACCCGCATGTCTGAAGGATTAGTGCCTGGACTCGATTGTACCTGAACCGCTACCCAACCTCTTCGTTCGCCCGCCGCGGCAGCGCCCGCCTGCAGGCGATGGAGTACGCCTCAGCCGCGCGGCGGTTCGTATCGCCCACCAGCGCACGCCGGCCTTTTCGGCCACCGGCACCGCAGCTTTGATGAAGTGGGTGTCGTAGGACCAGATGTCGTCCGCGGTATCGCCCCGCTCATGCATCTGCTTTTCGGTCTTTTTGTGGGAGTGGTCCAGGCTGAATTCGCGGGCCTGATAGCCGCGCGGCGATTCGATCATTCGCAGACAAGGTCGTCATCGGAGCTTTTCCGGGCATCGATCAGCGTGGCCAGCTTCAAGTTGCCCGGTTTGTGCTCATCCGGACCCCGGAACCGCCAGCGCCCCGGCAGCCGGTAACCGCGGGAGCTTGAGAAAATCGCGCCGTGTCGCCATGGCGCTATTGAGTCACTTCCGCCGAGTTCTCTTCCTGGCTCTGACATTCGCGTCGGAGCGAAGCTTCCAGGCTGTGCGGAGCGCGCCTTCCAGAATCTCTTCGGTGACCGCGTCCAGAATCACGTGGGTCATCCCCATGCGGCCCCAGCCGCCGTGGATGGGCAGAAACATCCGGGGCAGGTCGCTCAGGTAGCCGCTCTGCACCTCGGGCGTGAACATCAGATTGCCGTAACCCTGCTTGACGCTGGCAAGTGTGGCGAAGATGCGCCCGCCCACACGGAAATCGACGGCGCCCATGTGCGATCCTTCTTCCGCGCCGGGGAAGCTGAGTGCGATGCGCCGGAAGTCGTCGGGTGTCATTGCCTATAGTCTATCCGCACAGGGTCTATCCGCACAGGCACGCCGTTGGGGCCCACTGCCACCAGCACGCCTTCCACCAGGACCAAGGCGTGCACCGGTTGGCCCTGCCGGACGACGCGGGGCGCTCCGGAACCAAACAGGATGAGCCGCGACGCGGTGCCGTTGTTCTCACCCACCCAGACGCGGTTTCCGGCAACGGCCAGGCCGTGCGGGTAGTGGACCGGAAAGCCGCGCGTGAGCCGCTCCCCCATCCAAAGCTTGCGCGGGTCGCTCACCGGCTCGAAACGGGTGACCCGTGCATCCGGGCGATGGCTCTCAGCCCAGTACAGGTAGGGTGCGGACCATGCCAGCCGGGCCAGCGCGGAGTCCGGCTCCTCAAAGTAGAGATTCATCGCGAAGAGCCGCCACGGCAGACCGGGAGAGCCCGGGTTGCGCAGCCAGTAGTTGCCGGCGAAAAGGTCCGGCCGCTGGTCGCCGTCGATATCGGGCGCGGCGAGCAGGCCACCCTGGCGCGATGGCGTGTAGATGGAGTAGATCTCGCGGTAGATCCAGGGGCCGTCCGGGGTGGCTGGCATCTGGTGGAACCGAAGCTGCGCATGGCGCTGCATCACCAGGACACCCCGCCGTCCATCCAGAGTGGTGATCAGGCAGTCATGCGTTTCCACGCCGGTATCGATGACCCGGGGCGTGGCAGTGAAGTTCGGCACCCAGAGCAGCCGCCCGCCGCTCACCCCGGCAAAGCCGTCATGGGCCAGGCACCCTGCCTCACCGAACGGCTCCGGCCGCAGCCGCCGCTCCCCAAGGCCCGGCCAGGCAAACGCCCTCAAGCCCCGCCCGCTCCAGGTGATCAGCCGCCGTCCGGCCGCGTCGTACGCCATCCCCGCCGGCTCCGCTTGGCCCCAAACCGCACCCGCCAACAGGACCAGCGAAAACAGCCTCCAAAACATGCAGCATTTATTGTAGCCGCCGCGCTATTACCGGAGAGGCCCTCCGGGGCCGGTATGGGATACTGATGGGAATACGGGCACAATCCCGAACCGCTATCCCGCCCCGATCCGATGCTCTTCGATACCGCAATCTACGCCATTTTTCTGATCCTGGCGGTTTTCATCTACTGGCGTCTCCCCTGGCGCAAGCAGAATGTCTTCCTCCTCGCCGCCAGCTACCTGTTCTACGGCTGGTGGGACTGGCGATTTCTTAGCCTGATCCTGATTTCGACCATCGTCGATTATCAATGTGCCCGCATCATCGCGCGCAGTGGCGACGTGCTGAAGAGGCGGACGCTGCTGTCGATCTCCGTGGGCCTGAACCTGGCGTTTCTGGGCTTCTTCAAGTACTTCAACTTCTTCGCCGACTCACTGGCCACCGCCTTGGGCACCGTGGGGATCGATGTTTCGATCACCCTCTTGCGTATCGTTCTGCCGCCGGGCATCTCGTTTTACACATTCCAGGAACTGGCATACATTGTGGATGTTTACCGCAAGAAGATGGAGCCGGCCGATTCCCTGGTGGATTACGCCCTTTTCATCACGCTTTTCCCGCACTTGATTGCGGGCCCCATCCAACGTCCATCGCACCTTCTGCCCCAGGTTCAGAAGCCGCGCGTGTACGACAGCCGGACTGTCTTCGATGGCCTGATGCTGATCATGACCGGGCTGTTTCGCAAATGCGTGGTGGCGGACAACTGCGCGCTTCTGGCGAACGCCGCCTTCTCGGGCAAGCTGGGCGAACAGAGCGCGGCCACGCTCGCTATTGGGACCTACGCCTTTGCCTGGCAGATCTACGGCGATTTCAGCGGCTACAGCGACATTGCCCGGGGTTCCGCCCAGTTGATGGGCTTCCACTTCATGGTGAACTTCCGCCAGCCCTATCTTTCAACAAGCCTCAAGGAATTCTGGCGGCGATGGCACATCAGCCTGAGCACCTGGCTGCGGGATTACCTGTACATCGTCCTGGGCGGTAATCGAGAGACCGAGCCGCGAGTTCATCGGACCTTCATCCAGGATGTGATGCATGGTGGCCCATTTTTCGCGGTCCTCGTGCGCATTCGCCCGGTCTACCGGAACCTGATGACCACCATGTTGCTGGGCGGGCTTTGGCACGGCGCGAACTGGACCTTCGTCGTCTGGGGTGGAATTCACGGTCTCGGTTTGGTTGCCGAGAGGATCCTTGGTGCGCCCAAGGCCGCCGGTCCCTCGGAGGCGAAGGTGCAACCCGGGGCGGATGCTGGATTGTTGTCGCTGGGGCCCTGGGCCCGCCGCATTGTGATCTTCCACCTGGTCTGCCTGGCCTGGATCTTCTTCCGCGCGGAATCGATGAGCCAGGCCTTCTCACTGCTCAGCGGGCTGGGCCACTGGTCCTGGCGGCCTGAGTATGCCGTTGCCTTCCAGTTCCTGGCGGCCTTTGCCATCCCGATGTTTGTCTATGACCTGCTCCTGGAGCGGCGGCAGGAGGAGTACCTTTTCGAAAAGTTCTCGCCGAACGGCTTTCCCGCCGTGCGGATCGCCTACGGAGTTGCCATGCTCGGTCTGGTGACCCTGTTCTCCGCCAATCAAGCTAATGCCTTCATCTACTTCCAGTTCTGATCACCCCGGTCCTGGTCACATAAGCCCTGACCGGGGGCGGTTCAACCGGGCCATCGCCGCGGCACTGGCCGCCATTCTGGCGCTGGCCATCGGCGCGGAAGCGTTTTCGCGCGTCGCCTCAACCCGGCTGAGCCGCATCATGACCCGCATTGAAAGCGAGTATCGCGGGGTGATCCAGTGGCCCCGGCAAGGCGATGCCCGGCGCGTCATCGTGCTGGGCAATTCGCTGTTGATGATCGACGTGGACTACCCGGACTTCGAGCGCCGGCTGGGGCCGGGGTGGACCACGCGCCGCTTCGTCGTCGAGCAGACCACGTACCTCGACTGGCTCTACGCCCTGCGCCGCATACGCGATGCCGGCGCCCGCGCCGATGCGTTTGTGCTGATGCTGTCCCCGCGCCAGTTCATCATCACGCAGTCCCTGGGCAGCTATTCGGCTTTCCGGATGTACCAGGCAAAGGACGTGCTGGCTGCCTCGCGGGATCTGGACCTGCACCCTACCCAGACGGCCGACATGCTGGTATCCCACTACAGCGCCTTCTTCGGCTTGCGCCGGGAACTGCGCAAGGTGCTTCTGGGACGGCTGATGCCATCGCTTCCCGCTCTCACCGGCCTGATCTCGCAGAACACGCCTCCCCTGCTCACCGAGGAGGAGGTGTATGAGGGTGCGCGGCCGCGGCTGGAGCGGCTGAAACAGGAAGCCGCCGCCGTGGGGGCCGGTTTCGTGTTCATCGTCGCCCCCACGCAGGGGAACGAAGACCAGTCCCCGGCCATGGTGCGCGCCGGCCGCGACGCCGGCGTACCGGTGGTGGTGGCGCCCATCACGCGCCAGCTTGGGCCCGCCGACTATCAGCCGGACGGCTTCCATCTGCTGCCGCGCGGCGCCGCCCGCTACACGGAGTCCCTGACACCCGTCCTCGCCGAAGCGCTCCACGGCTCTCTCGCCGCCGCCCGGCAACCGGTTAGACTGAAGCGTGACTGAACTCACCCGGCTGCTGGGGCATGGTGACGAATCCGCGCGGCTGGATGTGGCGGCGCTTGAGATCGCCGGGATTGAGTACCCCGATCTGGACCACGGCCGTTTCCTTGAGCAATTGGACACCTGGGCCGGCGAGATTGGCCGTCAGGTTGGGCTGGAGGCACCCGGCGACCGGTTCCTTGATGTCCTCACCGGCTACCTCACAGTGACCCTCGGCTTCACCGGGAACCAGCGCAGTTACTACGACGTGCAGAACAGTTGCCTGAACCGGGTGATCGAACGGCGGACCGGGCTGCCCATCACCCTGTCGCTCCTCTACATCGAGATTGGCCGGCGGCTGGGCCGGGACATTCATGGCATCGGCTTGCCCGGCCATTTTCTGGCCGGATACCGCGACTCGCAGATGTCCGCCTACATTGACCCGTTCCACGGCGGCGAACTGCTGGACCGCCGGGGCGCCATACGGCTGATCTCGGCCCTTCGCGGCGAGACCTGGATGCCCGGCGCCAACGATTTCGAGCCCGCGTCCAAACGTCAGATCGCACTGCGCATGCTGAACAACCTTCGCGGAGCCTACCTTCGCAAGCAGCAGTGGAGCAAGGTGATCCAGGTGCTCGACGTCATGATGATCGCGCCCCAGGCCGGGCCCGATCGCCAGGCGCTGGAAGGCGAACTGGCGAAGGCACGGCAAGCCTGGGCCCGCCTGCGCGCGAGTCTCAACTAGCCGCGGCCTAGAAGTTCAATTTTGCTGCCACCATCGTCTGGCGCGATGTGGAGATCACCGAATCCCGGATGCGGCCGAATGTGGCCGAGGTGATGGTTGCCGTGGGGAAGCCAAACGACGGGCTGTTCGTGAAGTTGACGAAGTCGGCCCGGATTTCCAGGTTCATGCGCTCGGAAATCCGGGTCTTCTTGGCGATGCTGAAGTCCAGGTTCACAAACCGGTCGCCGCGGAAGAAGTTGCGGCCGGTGTTGCCAAGTTCGCCGATGCCCGGGGCGGAAAACCGGCCGCGTTCGGCGGGATTGAAGTACCAGATCAACCCGTCCTCTTCCCGCACCGCGCCATCGGACCGGGAACAGCCGGTGCAGTTGGCGAAGGAGCCCACAAAGCTGTTGAACGTGGAAGAACCGGCAAAGACGCTGAAGGGCCGTCCGGACGTGGCCCGGAACAGGCCGCTCAGATTCCAGCCGCCGATGATGCGATCCACCACACCGTTCACGCCCCCGCCGATCAGCTTGCCGCGCCCGAACGGGAGTTCCTGCACACCGATCATCTGCAACTGGTGGCGCCGGTCGAAATCGGAGATGCCGTAGTTGAGGCGCCGGTTGTTGATGTCAAACGGCGTGTTCGCGGCCGTCTGCGTGGAGCCGCCCCCGGCCAGGGTGAACGTAGGGTCATAGGACCGGGTGTCGAGCGACTTCGACCACGTGTAGAACGCCTGAATGTTGGCGCCCCCCTTGAACCGGCGGTCGATTGACAACTGCAGCGAATGGTAGGTGGAGAAATCGTTCGAATCGATGACGTTCAAGCCGCCCGAGTATTGCGGGTACGGGAAGAAGAAATAGGGGCCAAGGCCGCTGGCGTTCGAAAGGCTGGTGCCGCCTTGATTGCGCTGCGCCAGTTGAGACGCCAGACCGGCGACGTTGTTCAGGTTGAGATCGCCGGTGAACTGCCGCCGCAGGAAGGCCGCGCCCGACTCCGTGGCCAGACGGCGAGAGTCGGCTCGGGTGAGATTGTTCAGCAGCACACTCTCTCCGCCCGCCTTCGCGGTGCGGAACGCTTCCAGGAAGCCGTTGGAGCGGATCTCCGCCTGATTGACGTTGTAGCCGCCGAAGAGATTGTGCGCGCGCCGGCCCAGGTAGTTCACCTCAACCACCGTGCGCGGCGCAATCTCGCGTTGAACACCCAGGGACCACATGTTGGTCTGGGGCGTTTCAAGGTTGGGGTCCACCACGGTGTTGCTCGCCAGGCTGAACGGCACGGGCTGCGCCAGTTCCTGCGGCGTGCGCACCGGGGCCAGCGAAGGCAGGCCGTTGAGACGTCCGCCACCCGAACCGTAGGCCGAGTTCACCTCTCCCAGCACGCTGCCCGGCATCGACGGGAAGAGGAAGGAGCTCAGCAGGAAGGTGGGTATGCGGTCATAGGCAAGCCGGTAGTTGGCCCGCACAGCCGATTTGCCGCTCCCCGTGGGGTCCCAGGCAATGCCGAGCGATGGGCCCAGGTTGTTGTAGTCGTTCCGGTAGAGCTTGCCCTCGCTCCAGCGCAAGGTGTTCGAGGGGGCCGCCCCGGCCGCCACCACGGTTCCAGGGGTAAGAATGGGCTGGCTGCCCGCCGAGAACGGCGCCTTGCGTGCTTCCAGGCGCAGACCCAGATCCACGGTCAGGCGCTTGGAAACCTTCCAGGTGTCCTGGAAGTAGAAGTCGTACTCGTAGAACCGGGAGTCAAAGTCGAACGTGCCTGTCCGGAACTTGTTCCCGTCGGCGACAAAGCCTTGCGCAATGGTGCCTACACGGCCCAGCAGCAGGTTGATCATCGATTCCAGGGCGGGCCGGTCCACATTCTGATTGATCGCCGCAGGCAACCCGAACGCCGCCGGGCTCACCGTGTTGATAGTCCTGTCGAAGTTCACCACCAGGGCCGCGTTCTGTCCGCCGATGGAGCCACGGGTATCCAGATGCTGCACATACCGGACGTTCACGCCTCCCTTGAACGCGTGCTTGCCCGCGAAGTAGGAAAGGTTGTCCACAAACTGCAGCGTCTTCAACTGGCGCGCATTCCCATAGGTGGTGGCAGTGGGCACGGTGATCCCCAGCGGGGCCACCAGTGTGGGAGTGCGCAGATCCCGCACCGGATTCGGGAAGTCAAAGAAGAACTCACTCCAACCCGCCACCAGTTCGTTCGTGATCGCCGGACGCGGATTGCTACGCCAGTTGAATGCGTAGTTCCTCGGGCTGCGCTTGGTGTCGGTGAGACAGGGTGCGCCGGGAACGCGGGGCAGGCCGCCATTGACGCCATCGCACAGCGTGTTTTGGTAGCCCCAATAGAGCCGGGCAAACACGGTGTTATTGCCATTGATGATGTAGTCGATCTTCCCCGTGAGATCGCGCTGTTCCTCGGTCTCGGTGGGGCGGAAGACGTAGCCGGCGTAGTTCAGGCCGTCGCCCACCTCGAACCGGTTGGGCAGAGGTGTCTGGCCGATGAACGTGCGCACCGCGCCGTCCAGGCCGCGGCGGTCGGGGTCCTGCTGCACCACGTTATAGGACTGCACCGGGACCAGCGGCGCTCCGGTGGTGCTCACCGCGGCCCCAGCCACACCCGCCGGCCGGTTCTGGGCCGCCGGGTTGAACCGGAACACACCGTTCCGCGCTTCCTGGGTGAGGACCGTCGCGGTCTGGGAGATGCTGCGCGCCGCCCGCAACTCCTGCCAATTCGCGAAATAGAAGAGCTTGTTCCGTTTGATGGGTCCGCCCAGGCTGCCGCCGTAGATGTTCTGGATGAAGTTCTGCTTGCCGATGCGGTTCAGATTGTCTTCCCACTGGTTGGCGTTAAACCGGGGCGTACGGTAGAACCAGAACAGGTTGCCATGAATATCGTTGCCGCCACTCTTGGTGACCATGGCCACCTGCGCGCCGCTATTGCGGCCGAACTCCGCCGAGGCGTTCGAGGTGACGATGCGCATCTCAGCCACCGAATCGGGATTCACCCGGATGGGGTTGTTGCCCACACCGCCGCCCGCGCTCACCTCGTTCATATCGATGCCGTCCAGCGTGAAGTTCCACGCCCGGTCGCGGGCCCCGTTCATGTGGCCGCCGCCGCCGGTGTTGCCGCCGGAGTTCATGCCGGGCACGTAGTTGAGGATGCTGGTGGGGTCGCGGCGGCGCGTGGCGACTATGGGCATCTCCTTCATCATCCGCTCACTGATCACCGGGCCCACGTTGCCGGACTGGCTGAGTTGAACCTGTTCAGCCACCGCCTCCACCTGGATCTGGTCCGTCACGCTGCCCACTTCCAGCACCACGTTGACCGTGGCGGGCGCACCCACCGAGACCTGATTGCCTTTGGTGACGAACTTCTTGAATCCGGCGCTCTCAACGGCCACGGTGTAGGTTCCGGCCTGCACGGCTTCCACCTGCCAGGCGCCCGCGGCGCCGGTTTCGGTCTGGAAGACCGCGCCGGTCTGTTCGCTGGTCAGAGTGACCCTGGCGCCGCCGATTACGGCGCCGCTGGGGTCAGCCACGGTGCCCACCACTCGCGACGTGGTCCCTTGGGAGAACGCCGTTGAAGCGGCAGAAAAGACCAGCAAAGAGAAGAAAAGAAAAGCGCGAAGCCCCTTACCCATGAATACCAATGTGCCAGGGGCTCGAGGCTTCGCGCTATTCCAGGTCTCGGAAGAGGACCTACTTACCGTGGCTTGCCTTGTAGTGCGCCGCCAGCAGATCGTCGCCGAAATCGCCCTTCAACTCACGCCACACCGAATGGACGTGATTGGCGCCGTTCTGCGTGTTGTCGTACTCCACCAGGAACGTCGGGCCCTGCACCCGGTAGTAGTGCGGCTCGCCCCTCTTGGTACCGCCCGCCCACGCGAAGTTGATGTTCGTGCCCGCCTTCCTGATCTGGTCGATACGCCCGGCCGCAATCTGATCCGTCACGTTGTAGCCGTACTCTTCCAACAGGCTGTTCAGCAGCCCACGCTGCTTCGCGTTCAGCTTGGCCGCCGAAATGCCAGGCGGCTGATCCTTCAGTTCCGCCGTCCGGTTGGCCGCCGTCAGAATGTCGTTCGGAGCCTTGGGATCCACAATCGCCACCTTCGCCTGCTCAGGTGTCAGACTCTGCACCAGTTCACGGCCCAAATCCTCCTCCACGCCCAGCACCCGCAGACCCTTGCGGGGCCCTTCACGCACCTCGGCCGGATTCGTGCCGTAGAACGTCGGCGTGCCCGCCACCTTGCCGTTCACCACCAGGAAATGCAGGCTCAAATGATGCCCTTCCACGCGGTAGCCCCACACCCCGGTCGCCGAAGGCTCGCCGAACACGCTGAAGAAATACTTCTCCGGATTGCGGCGGCCCACTGTGTCCTTCTCTATCTGCCGCAGGATATCTTCCAGGCTCATCACCGTCACAGCCTTCAAGTACCCGCGCTGCGAAAGTCCCGCGGCCAGAAGAGCCTGCGCCAGATGCTTCTGGTGCGGCGTCAGATCCATCAGCGGCGCGCCGCGCCGGGGCCGGCCATACGCCTTCGGGATGTTGTCGGACGGAATGAAGTGCCAGAAGTGGCGCTCATCTTCGTTGTCCAACTTGAACTTCGCCTTGCCCGCCTGCTCTTCATTGAGCGAGGCGAGAAAAGCGTTGGCCGCATCCGCCATGGTGGACGGAGAACTGGTACGGCTGTAGGCGCCGGCAAGCAGCAGGATGGCCGCCGAGGCGAGGAAGATTCGGAAGAGGTTCTTGCGCATGGAGTACTCCTTCAGAGTGAAGGTCTATTCTATCTCAGCCGGATGCCTCCGCCAACTGAAAAAGTGAGCAAAGGCTCCCTAAAACGGAAAAAGGACCGGGGAGTGATCCCCGGTCCCAAATGTGTCGGATCCTCGTAGATTAGCCGCGCTTGCGCTTCAGCAGGCCGAGACCCACCAGACCCGCGCCGAAGAGGGCCATGGTGGCCGGCTCCGGAACGCCCGTCTGGGAGAAGTGCTGAGTCACAATCGAGATGCTGACCACGGCGTTCGGGTTCGTCGAACCCATCGTGCTGACCAGGATGTCCTTGAGGATGGTCAGCTTCTTGACGGGCGCAAAAACGATATGGTCTACCGGCTGCCCAGGCAGCCAAGCCTGGAGAGCGTAGCCCAGACCCGGCGCAACGATCACCGTCTCACCAACGTTCGCCGAGCCGCCGAAGTTGACTCCGGCGATCGCCAATTCAGCATCGTGGATGCTCAGCGGGCTGCCGGCGACAACCGTCACATCAAACATGATGGAGCTATCGATGAACTTGTTGGGACCAATCACCGTCCAGCCACCCGATGTGAAAGCGATACCGGGATTCAGCGGGTCGCCCGGAATGGGAGCCACCGCAACCTGAGCCGCTGTGGGCGCCACGGCATTCACAGCCGTTGGTGCATACATGAAGTTTGAGAACACCTTGTCCTCGATGGTGCAGCCACCCTTGCCGAGGTTGATGTAATCCTGGAATGTCCCCTGAACGCAGACTGGGGTTGCCTGCAAGACCGAGCTAGAGACGCAGAGCGCCAGCGTAAACAGTACTTTTTTCATTATTTCCTCCGCCCCTTCGTTGGGGCTTTTTTTTCCGATTTCCACGCGCGGACTCCGACACCCACGCAGCGAGCCGATTTCGCTCTCTCGCTTCATCAAGAATAGCCAGATCGTCTCACGAACGCAAGCAAGAAGTGTCTCAAATGTGAGCTTCTACCGCTGGCTACTGTGGAAAAAGTACTGATACTGGTACCATAGCCCTTACCGTACGCCATGATCAAAGCCTTGCTTTTCGACCTCGGCGGGGTCATTGTACCCCTGGATTTTCAACAGCTTAAACGAAACTTCGCCACACTCTCCGGCCGCTCCATCCCGGAGCTCGAGGTGCGCCTGGCGGCAACCGATCTGCCGGTCCGCTACGAGCGCGGCGACCTCGACTCGGCCTCATTCCACGCTGAATTGTCAAGAACGATCGGACTGGATCTCGATTTTCCGGCCTTTGACCGCCTCTGGAACAGCCTCTTCCCCCCGGGAACGCTCCTCCCCGAGTCCCTGTTCCAGACGTTGAAGCAAACCCACCGGCTGATCCTGCTGTCGAATACAAACGAACTGCACTTCCGCCATCTCAGGGCAACCCTGCCGCATCTCAGCCACTTCCATGGCTTCGTTTTGTCGTATGAAGTGCGCGTGATGAAGCCGGACCCCGGCATTTTCGCCCGGGCGATTGAGGCAGCGGGGTGCGCCCCGGAGGAGTGCTTCTATATAGATGATGTGGAGAAGTATGTGGAGGGGGCCCGGACGGCGGGGATTGATGCCGTCCGGTTTGAGTCGGCTGAGCAAGTGGAACGGGAACTGCGAAAACGGGGTGTGCTTTAATTAACGGGGAGTGCTCTGGCGGTGGTGACGGCGGGCGCGGGCGGCCCGCCCCTCATGCCGCTGCCGCTCATGCCGCAACTGGTGATTCCGCTGCCGGGTGACACGGCTCTCACGTTCCGTTTCGCGCTTCAATTGAAGCCGGGCGCGGCGCTGCTCGCGGGCCAGCATCCGGGCTTCGTCCCGGGTGAGGCCGGACTCCTGGCTCAGGGCGGGGGCCACGGCCAGGGCCGCGCCGATCAAAAAGGTCTTCAGAAAAGTCATGGTTGGGGAGATCCTCTGCTTTCTACAAACACCTGGCAACGGAGGAGTTTCGCCGAATTGCCACCGCGGCCGCCCGTGATAATCTGGCCTTGTTGACTCCGCTTCTGCTCTGGGTGTTCTGCCAGACGCCTGCTCCGCCACCGCCCAAACCCGAATCCGCCGCCGAGGCCAAGCCCGAAGCGAGCCGCCGGGTGGAGTTGAACCTCTTGAGAAAGGAGGACTCCCAGGCAGGTGAGAGCCGCCGGAACGAGAACGTTCAGTTCAACCTGGTGGACAACAATGCCCTTAAGGAGCTGAACATCCGCCTGGGCACCTCCGCCACCATCACGCCCGAGTTTCAGCCAGACCGCAACTACTTCGGCTCCGAGTACGGCAACGCTCCGCCGCCGGGCATTCACCTGGCGCCGGCCGCCGGAAGGGGCTTTCACGGCGGGGCTTATTTTTCGCACCTGAACACGGCGTTCAGCGCACGATCCTTCTTTCAGGCCGGCGCGGTGAAGCCGGCGCATGAGAACGACTATGGCTTCCAGGCCGGGTTCGCACCCTGGGCCAGGGCGCGGCTCCAGTTGGACGGATCGCAGCAGCGAATACGGGGTTTCGTCAACGGCAACGTGCTGGTTCCCCGGCCCGACGAGCGGACCCCGTTAGCGCAGGACCCCGCCGTTCGAGCTCTGGTAGCCCGGTTCCTGGCCGCCTACCCCACCGAGCTGCCCAACCGCACCGACGTGAACCCGCGCGCGCTCAACACGAACTCCCCGCAGACGATCAACAACCACACCGGCGGCCTGCGTCTGGACCAGACCCTCGCGCAGCGCGACCGTCTGACCGCGCTCTACTCCTTCACCACCCAGCACGTGGAGGCCTTCCAGTTGGTGAAGGGACAGAACCCAAACACCGACACGCGGTCCCACCGGGCGCGGCTCACCTGGGCGCGTTCCTGGAGCGCGCGAACGGTGACCGAGCTTTCGGCGGGCCTGGATCGCGTGGGGTCCCTGCTGCTGCCTGAGCGGAATGCCGTGGGCCCCATGGTGTCTGTGGCGGGCCTGGAAACTCTGGGCCCGCAGGGGTCCATTCCCATCGACCGGGCGCAGAATGTCTTCCGCTATGCGGGCGCGGCACGCCTGAAGCGGGCTTCGCACGAATGGTTCACCGGGTTCGGCGTGCTGCGCCGCCAGATGAACGGCATCGAAACCGACGCGCACCGCGGCTTCTTCTCATTCGCCAACGACTTCGGGCGCGACTCGATCACCAACTTCCGCATGGGGCTGCCCACGCAGCACATCGTCTCCGTGGGCGACGTGCATCGAGGCTACCGCAACTGGGACCTTCAGTTCTTCGCCGGCGACAAGTGGCAGGCATCCCGAAACCTTACGGTGACCTTCGGACTGCGCTACCAGCCGGTGACGACACCCGCCGAAGTCAATCAGCGGAACATCATTCCCTATCAGTGCGACTGCAACAATCTGGCGCCGCAGTTGGGGCTGGCCTACCGCCTGCCAGGCGCGTGGGGCGTGCTGCGCGCCAACTACGGTCTGCACTTTGGCGAGATCTTCCCGGTGACGTTCTCCCAGGTCCGCTTCAGCCCGCCCGGCAGCGTGAAGCTGGTGATCCTGGCCCCCAACCTGATCAACCCGCTGACCGCGCTGGGGCAGACCGGCACGGCGCAATCGGTGCGTGGAAACCTGTACCTGCTATCACCGGATCTGGTGACGCCGTACTCCCATCAATACAGCCTGAGCTGGGAAACCGCGATTGCCCGGGACTGGCGCGTGCAGCTTGGCTACGTGGGCAGCCGCCAGGACAAGCTTCTGCTGATGATTTACCGGAACCGCGCCCATCCTGTGCCGAACATCGCCCAGACCACGGCCACGATCAACGAACGGCGGCCGAACCCGTCGCTGGCTGAAATTCGCGAAGTGGTGAACGGGTCGCGTGGCTACTACGACGCAGGGCGTGTGGCCCTTGTGGTTCCCCGGTGGCGCGGGCTGTCGCTCGACATTGCTTACTGGTTCAGCAAGGCGATTGACCTGGGCTCGGCGTACACCAACACCGGCGCGGACGCCGATTCCCGCATCTCGCGCAGCCAGTGGGAGTATGAACAGCACAACGACATGAAGGGGCTGAGCCCATTCGATCAGCCGCACGCCTTCCTGGCCCGGGCCGCCTACACCACGCCGAAAGCGGCGGGCTCGCGCGGGCGGTGGGTCAGCTCCTGGCAGTTCTCCGTCGTGACCCTGCAGAAATCCGGCACGCCGTTCAATGTGCAGGCCGGCTCCGACGGCCCGGGCTTCGGGAACGTCGATGGGAACGGAGGCGACCGGCCCAACCTGGTTGACCCTTCCATCCTGGGCCGCACGATCGGAAACCCGGACACCTCGCGGGCGCGCCTGCCACGCGACGCGTTCAGCTACATGAGGCCCACCGATCCGCGCGGCAATCTGGGGCGCCATGTGTTCCGCAAGGGTCCGCTGAACAACGTGAACGCGTCGCTGGCGCGATCCTTCAGCCTGGGCGGCGACCGGCAGTTGACGGTGCGGGCCGAATCGATCAACTTCCTCAACACACCGCAGTTCGCCGAACCGGGACCGGACCTGGCCAATCCGAACTTCGCGCAGATCACCAACACCTTGAACGACGGCCGGACGTTCCGCTTCTCGATGCGCTTCGGCTGGTAGGGCGCCAACAGCGGACCTGACGCAGCGGAGCGTATGCGATCCTGACGTGGCAGAGCGTGTGCGATCCTGACTTGATGGATGTGGGCCATCGTCTCGACCACGGCCCGTGGTCGCGCACGCAGAAGTTCGTGCTGGCGCTGATGGCGCTCACCATTCTGTTCGACGGCTTCGATCTTCTGGTCCTTTCGTTCGCCATCCCCGCACTGATGAAGGACTGGGACGTGCCGCGCTCCGGCTTCGCCGGCGTTCTGGCCCTGGGCCTGGTGGCCATGTCCCTGGGAACGGCCATCGCGGGCCACCTGGGCGACCGTCTGGGCCGCAAGCGTGCGCTGGTGTTGAGCGTTGCGGTGTTTGGCTCGGCGACGCTGGCCACTGCGTTCGCAACCGGCCTGGCGAGTCTTGGTGTGCTGCGCGCCATCGCCGGCGCGGGCCTTGGCGGGGCCGTTCCGAATGCGGCCGCCATGAGCGCCGAGTTCACTCCGCTGATCCGGCGGCCTCTGGCGGTGAGCCTTACGGCGGTGTGCATGGCCTTGGGCGGGGCCGTGGCGGGATTCTGCGCGGCGCGCGTGCTGCCGGTGTTCGGCTGGCCGTATCTGTTCGCCCTGGGCGGTGTCGCGGCGCTGCTGCTGGCTCTGTGCCTGGGCGCGGCGCTCCCGGAATCGGCGCGTTTCCTGGTCCGGCGGCGTCATCGATGGCCTGAACTGCGCCGCCTGTTGGCGCGAATGGGCGCCCCGGCGGAAGACGCGGTTGAGTTCACTGACCAGGCGGAAACCGCTCGCGAAACCCACTCAGGATGGCGCGCGCTGTTGGCCGGCGGCATGGCGCGGAACACCGTGGCGCTATGGACAAGCTTCACATCGTGCATGTTGGCGGTCTACCTGGCGCTCAACTGGCTGCCGTCGTTTCTGGCGGCGCGCGGCTGGACTCTGGCCCAGGCCAGCAATGGTGCTGCGCTCTACAACTTTGGCGGGGTGGCGGGGGCCTTGGTGTGCGCCGCGCTGGTTCCTCGCTTCGGGTCGCGCGCGGCGTTGATGGCGGTTTGCGCGGGCGGCATCGGATCGGCAATCTGGCTGCTGAACGGGCCGGTGAGTGCGGCGATGCTTGCGGCGCATGGCCTCTTCGTCAACGCGGCCATGAGCAACCTGTACGCGCTGGCGGCCCACGTTTATCCCACCGCCGCGCGGGCCTCGGGCGTGGCGGCAGCCATCGCGCTGGGCCGGTTGGGCGCCGTGGCCAGCGCCTACTGGGGCGCCGATCTGGTGCAACGCGGACCGGAAGCGTACTTCGGCGCCATTGCCGCGGCGCTCCTGGTGACGTTCACCGGGCTGGTCTTCACCACGCGCCACATCCCGGCGCGCAGGGCTCAGAATTCATCGAACGGCAGCCCGGTGTAGTTCTGTGCCAGCAGCGTTGCCGCCGCCCGCGAGTTCACCACCTGATCGAGCTCCGCAAGCTGCCGGCGGCCATCGAAGGCGTCCCCGCCGCCCTGGTGCAGCAGGGACGTCATCCACCAGGAAAACTGCTGCACGCGCCAGACGCGGCGCAGCGCCCGCGCGGAATAGCGGTCCAGTTGATCCTGGCCGCCGGTGCGATACGCGTCGGCGAACGCCTGAGAGAGCAGCCAGACATCGGCCGCCGCCAGGTTCAGCCCCTTGGCTCCGGTGGGCGGCACGATATGGGCCGCATCGCCGGCCAGGAACAGGCGGTGATAGCGCATCGGCTCAGCCACGAAACTGCGCATCGCCGTGACGCCCTTCTGGGTGATGGAGCCTTCTTCCAGCCGGAAGCCGTCGCGGGTGGCGAACCGTGCCTGCAACTCCTCCCAGATGCGCGCATCCGGCCACTGCTCCAGGTCCTCATCCGGCGCGCATTGAAGATAGAGACGGCTCACCACGGGCGACCTCATGCTGAGCAGCGCGAAGCCGCGCTTGTGGTGCGTGTAGATCAGTTCATGGGAAGCCGGCCTGGCATTGGCCAGAATGCCGAGCCAGCCAAACGGATACACCTTCTCATGGATGGTGAGCGCGTCGGGCGGAATGCTGGTCCGCGAAATGCCGTGAAACCCGTCGCAGCCCGCGATGTAATCACAGGCGATCTCGCAGGGTGCGCCCGCGTTCGTGAAGTGAATCCGCGGTTCGTCTTCCAGGCCGGTGATCCGCGTGTTCCCGGCGTCGAAAAACAGCGGCGCGCCGGCGGCGGCACGGGCGGCGATCAGATCCCTGATCACCTCATGCTGCGCGTAGACCGTCACGGCGCGGCCGGCCAGTTCCTGGAAATCGATGCGATGTCCCTGGCCAAGGAAGCGAAGCTCGATGCCGTGGTGGCGCAAGCCCTCGCGCAGCATACGGTCCCCGGCGCCCACCCGTTGCAGCAGGTCCGCGGTGCCCTGCTCCAGCACGCCGGCGCGAATCCGGGTTTCCACGTGCTGGCGGCTCTGGCGCTCCACCACCACTGTGTCGATACCCTGGCGGTGCAGCAACTGCCCCAGCAGGAGCCCGGCCGGTCCGGCCCCCAGAATTCCCACTTGAGTTCGAATGACTTTCATGCCGGCGACGCGCCTACAGGCTACGATACCAGCGAGTCATGCGGCTCGCCTGAAAGGTAGAGTGAAGAGTGAGCATGATCATCTACCCGCCCGTGCCCCCGGGCTCTCAGCCGCCGTATCTGCACACACCCTATGGGTCGACGCACCACCGCGCGCCCCGGCAGCCTTTGATCACACTGCCGCACACGCTGAGTGAACGGACCGGCCCCGTCTATGGCCACAACCCGATTGGCGAAACGGACAACGATCTGACCAGGCACTTTCCCGAAGCTCCGCAAGGCGAGCGCATCATCGTCGCCGGCCGCGTGCTGGATGAGGATGGACGCGGCGTACCCGGCGCGCTGGTGGAGTTGTGGCAGGCCAACGCCGCCGGCCGCTACCGCCACGCGCGCGACAATCACCCGGCGCCCCTTGACCCCAACTTCCTGGGCGCGGGCCGCGCGGTGACGGATGACGAAGGCGGCTATCGCTTCACCACCATCAAGCCGGGTGCGTACCCGTGGCGGAATCATCCGAATGCCTGGCGGCCCGCGCACCTGCACTTCTCGCTCTTCGGACCTGCGCTGGTGACGCGGCTGGTGACCCAGATGTACTTCCCGAACGACCCCCTGATTCCCCTCGATCCGGTGCTGGGCGGCATCCCCGATGCCGCTGCGCGGGAGCGTCTGGTCTCATCGTTCGATCTCGCGATCACGCAGCCGGAGTGGGCCTTGGGCTATCGCTTCGACATCGTTCTGCGCGGCCGCCGCGCCACCCCCTTCGAGGAGCCCCGGCCGTGACCCCAAGTGGCTCTCAGACCGTAGGCCCATTCTTTAACTTCGGCCTCACGGCGAACGCGGCTTTGGGCACGCTGGCGGGTCCGGGCGCACGGGGCAAACGAATCCGGTTGCGCTTCCGGGTCTTCGACGGCACGGGTGCTCCTTCGCCCGGTGACGCGATGATCGAACTTTGGCAGGCCGACGCCGAAGGACGATACCCGCACGCGGAGGATCCTCAGGGCGCTCAGGCGGACCCGCACTTCCAGGGGTTCGGGCGCCTGGAAACCAGCCCCGAGGGCGTTTGTGAATTCGAGACCGTGAAGCCCGGCCGCGTGCCCGGCCCCGGCGGGACTTCGCAGGCGCCGCATGTGAACGTGATCGTCTTCGCGCGGGGACTGCTACGGCACCTGCACACGCGCCTCTACTTCGCGGGCGATGCGGCCAATGAGCACGACCCCGTACTCAACCTTGTCCCCGCCGCGCGCCGCGCGACTCTGCTGGCCGCGCCTGGTGAAGACAACGTCTGGCAATTCGACATACGGCTGCAGGGCGGCCATGAAACCGTCTTCTTCGATCTATGAGCAGGCATCCCGTGGGCGATCCTAAGCCCGTGGCCAACTTCCTGGCGGAACTCGACGCGCTGCTGCCCCGCGATCTTCCCCATCGCGATGCCTGCGCGGCCGGATGCGCCCGCCATCTGGAGCTGATTCACGAAGCGAATCAGCAGTTCAATCTCACCCGCATTGTGGATGCGCGCGATGCCGCCATCAAGCATGTGCTGGATTCCGTGCTGCCGTGGCGGCACTTCGCCAACGCCGGCCATGTGGTGGACGCCGGAAGCGGCGCGGGCTTTCCCGGCGTTCCGCTGGCGCTGGTGCTGCCGGATACGCGGTTTACGCTGATCGAGTCCACACGAAAGAAGGCAGCGTTCATCGAAGCCGCCGCCGACGCACTCGGCCTGGCGAACGTCGAAGTCATTCCGGAGCGCGCCGAGGACTGGCTGAAGCACCACCGGGCACCCGTGATCACCGCGCGCGCCGTTGCGCCGCTGCTTCGCGCCATCCCGCTCTTCGCGCCGGCTCTGCGCGGCGGTGCGCGGCTGCTGCTTTACAAGGGGCGCGATGCGGAAACCGAGATCGCCGAGGCCGCCACCGTGGCCGGACGCGCCCGTTGCACGGCGCGGATTGTCGAACGCTACGAACTGCCCGATGACGCCGGAACACGCGCCATGGTGGAGGTCACCGCGGCCGGGCCAGAAAGTACACCGGCACGCCCGCGGCGATGATCGCCAGCGCCGCCGCCCCGGCGGTGGGCCGCTCCATCACCGTGTTCACGGCGAACCACGCCGCGGTGAGACAAAACAGGGCCGGCGTCACCGGATAACCCCACATCCGGTAAGGCCGCGGCGCATCCGGCCGCGTGCGCCGCAGACGGATCAAGCCCGCCACGGTTACGCCGTACACAATCCACTGGGCCAGCATCGCGTAGTCGATGAGGAACTCGTAGGCGCCGGACACCGTGAGCACGCCGGCCCACACGCCCTGCCCCGCCAGCGCCCAGTGCGGCGTGCGGAACCGCGGATGGATTTCGCCGAAGCGCCGGAAGAACAGCCCATCGCGCGCCTGCGCGAAATAGACACGCGAGGGCGCGAGAATCTCGCCATTGAGCGCGCCCACAATGGAGGCCAGCACCGTCAGCGTCACCAGCGCGGCGCCCGCCGGGCCCAGCGCCAGTTCCGCCACGCGTGCGCCCACGCGCTCCGTCTGGACGATCTCCGTCAGCGGCAGCACGGCGAGATACGCCAGATTCGCCGCGACATACAACGCCGTTGAGAGCGCCACGCCGGCCACCAGCGCGCGCAGCAGGTTCTTCTCCGGCTGCCGGATCTCGCCCGCGACGAAGCTGGCATAGGACCAGCCGTCATACGCCAACAGACACGAGATCAGCGCGACGCCGAACGAACTGGCATCCGTTGACGGCGCTCCCCAGGCGTTGCCGGCCGGCGCCCCCAGGCGCGCCGCCGCGCCGATGATCAGCGCCAGCCCAAGCAGCTTCGCCCCCGTGAACACGTTCTGCACCAGTGCCCCATGCCGCACACCCCGATAGTTCGCCCAGCACAGCAGGGCCACCAGGCCCAGCGACACAGCGCGTCCGGCAACCGGGTTGAGTTCGACGAACTGCCCGAGATAGATGGTGAAGCTGGTGGCCATGAAGGCGATGGCTCCCGGCTGCACGATGAGAATGGAGATCCATCCAGACAGAAACGCCGCCAGGGGACCGAACGCCTCGCGCAGGTAGACATAGTGCCCGCCGGTGTGCGGCATCATCGTGCCCAGTTCGGCATAGGCCAGTGCGCCCAGAAACGACAGCGCTCCGGCGAACACCCAGACCGCGAGAATCCCGCTGGGGGAAGGCACGCTCCGCGCAATGATGCCGGGCACGGCGAAGATTCCGGCGCCGATCATGATGCCGGCGATGATGGATACCGCGTCCCAGAATCCGAGCTGCCGGCTCAGCCCATCGTTCATTCCCCGGTCTCGCGGTACCGAAGCGGCGGTTTCTGGCCGGCCGGTA
Source organism: Acidobacteriota bacterium (assembly GCA_016870915.1). Lineage (GTDB taxonomy): Bacteria > Acidobacteriota > Terriglobia > Bryobacterales > Bryobacteraceae > VFZY01. The sequence goes on from VFZY01000002.1 coordinate 47,016, forward strand.
TGCGCGACTTATACTGGTGCCCGGCGCGGCGCTTATCGAAATCGGCCCGCGCGGCGCGCAGGGAAGCGGGATCGTACAGCAGGTCCATGGCGCTCAAGGCCAGTGTTTTCGCGGCGACAATCATGCCCTTCCGCCCAATGCTTGACCCGGCGCAAGCCACGTTCTGCCAGCTATGCCCCGGCGACCCGGGCACGAACGTCGCCGCGCTGAACGCGCCCGTGGGCACAGCCCAGCTTACGTCCGCCGAATCGGTGGAGCCGCCCAATCCCACACGCCCTGTCTGGAGGGTCTCCTGGCTGCCCAACGGCGGTGGATCCGTCAGGCTGGCGCGGAGTTTTTCCGCCCACGCGGTCTCTTCCGGCGTGTACTTCACGCCGCCCACCTGCTTCAGGTTCTTCTCGATTACGGAGTTCAGAGGGCCGTTGGGCAGCACGTTGTAGACCGCGTTCACCAGTTCCATTTCCATGCGGGTTTCGGTGGCCAGTGCGCCCGCCTGCGCGCATTTCACCAGGCGGTCCCACACACCGTCCAGCACCAGCATGTTGCTGTGCCGGGCGTAGAAATAGCCTTCCGCGAAATCGGGCACAACGTTCGGCGCGCCGCCTCCGCGCGTGACGATGTAGTGGATGCGCGTCTCCTGCGGGATGTGCTCACGCAGCAGTTCCACGGCATGGTTCATCAGCATCAGCGCGTCCAGCGCGGACCGGCCCTGTTCCGGCGAAGCGGCGGCGTGCGAGGACCTGCCATGAAAACGGAACTTGGCGGAGATGTTCGCCAGACTGGTTCCGGCGCGAACCTGATTTGACGAGGCCGGGTGCCAGTCGAGCACGGCGTCCACATCGTTGAACGCCCCGGCGCGAATCATGTAGATCTTCCCGCCGCCGCCCTCTTCGGCCGGCGTGCCATAAAATCGCACCGTGCCCTGAATGCCAAGCTTCATCATCTGTTCCTTCACCGTGATGGCCGCCAGCGCCGACGCCACGCCGAACAGATTGTGGCCGCAGCCATGGCCAGCGGCCCCGGCGGCCCGCACTTTCTTCACCGGCTCATCTTCCTGGGAAAGGCCGGGCAGGGCATCGAACTCGCCCAGAATGCCGATCACGGGCTTGCCGCTGCCCCAGGTGGCGGTGAACGCCGTGGGCGCCCCGCCAACGTTCTCCACAATGCGGAAGCCGGCGGCCTTTAGCTCGTCGCGCAGCAGGCCTGAACTGCGAGTCTCCTGGTAACCCACCTCCGCCCACTCCCAGATCTGGCGGGACATTTGCCCGAACTTGGCTGCCTGCGAATCGATCCGGTCGAGGATCGCGGGTTTGACCGCATCGGGCGCCTGGGCCAGCAGCGTGGTGGCGGCCAGGAGGAGAAGGGGTCGCATAGTCTCTCGATTATAGGGAATCGGACACGCCGGGCTATCGTCGTTGTATGAGCGCCCTGTCTACACAACCCGCGCAATCAAAGCTCCAGCGGTCCGAACCCGGCGTGAGATGAAGCGTCTGGCGAGCCAGCAGAAGGTTCGCCCGAGCGTGATTCTGAGCGAAGCCCTCCAGGAAGACGGAACGGCCGGCCGGGATCTCTCCCGGCCGGCCGTTGCTTTTCAGGCTGTGCGTGCTGCTAAAACAACAGCTTCAACTGGAAGCGCACCATGCGTCCGCCGGCATCGAGAAGCTGAGGATTCGCGAACTGCCCGGACGGCGCGGAAGCCACGTTGTTCAGAATGGTCCCTGTGGCCGGCGCAAACGCGCTGGCGCCCAGAAAGCCGTACTGAGGCTTGTTGAACAGGTTGAACATCTCCGTGCGGAACTCAAACCGGTACCGCTCATTCACGTTCACGGTCTTCATGAAGTTCACGTTCCAGACGTTCAGCGGGTTGTTTCGTTCCGTGTTGCGGCCCAGGTTGCCGGTGGGGCAGCCCCGCGGGTTCGCGGTGACGTTGCAGGCCGGAAGCGACAGGAACCGGGCCTGCGACGGGTCGATTGGGGTGTTGCGGTCATCCGGGTTCACATAGCCGGTGGGGCTTGCGGCGTTCCAGACGGCCCGCACGCCCTTGCGCCCGTTCGGGTTGAAGTTCGGCCGGTCCGTGGCTCCGCCGAAGCCGTCGGCGTCGATGCCGTTCACCACCGAGTACGGGATTCCCGTTTCGTAGGTGTAGATGGCGGCCACCTGCCATCCGCCGATGACGCGCCCGGCGAATCCCTGCTGGCTCTTCATCCAGGGCAGATCATAGACCGTGGTGAGAACCGCGCGGTGATCGCGATGGAAGAACGAAACCGAGCGTTCCCGCGCCTGCCCGCCAAAGAACGCGGGCACGGCCGGCAGGCTGCTGAGCGGCGCGACCGTGGTGGCGAAGATTTCGCTGCCATTGTCGATGGCCTTGGACCAGGTGTGCGAAAACATGGCCATGAACCCGCGCTGGAACCGGCGATGCACCATGGTCTGAAGTCCGTGATAGTTGGAACTGCCGCCGTTGGTGCGGACCGTGCGGTCCCCTTGCAGGGTGTCGAGGCGCCCCGAGTTCGGCGCGGTGGACGGAGCGTTCGACGGCCGGATGCGGAACGCGGGCGGCACCAGCGGGTTCGCGTCCTCATTGATGAAGAGGCGCGTGCCTTTCGTGCCGACGTAAGAGACATCCAGCACGGTTCCGGCGGGCAGCTCACGTTGAATGCCGAGCGACCACTTCTGGTAGTAAGGGTTCACCAGATTCGACAGCATCAGCGTCTGAGCGTCCAGCGGCGAGAGTGCCCGCGGCGCCACCGGCAGCCGGCCCGAAAGACCGGCCAGACCGCGCGGGTTGGCGGTATCGACGACGGACACCGTGTCCGTGGCCACCAGGTTCGGCGAGGAGGCCTGAGCGTTCGAGGCAATGTTGTTGAAGAACGAGTCATACCCCATCTGGTACCCCATGCGAAGCACGCCTTTCTTTTCCCCAAACAGGAGCCGGAACGGTCCGGCCGGCTTGGACGGCGACCAGGCCAGGCCCACGCTGGGCGAGAAGTTGTTGCGGTCCGCGGTGACGCGGTTGGGCTGCGAATAGGGTCCGGCCAGGGTCACCGGATCCACGTTGAAGAGGCCGGTGTAGGCCGGAGTGCGGATCGAGTTCATGGGGAGCCCGAAGTATTCGTAGCGTACGCCCAGGGTGAGGGTGAGCGAATCGCTGGCGCGCCACCGGTCCTGCACGAAGTAGGCGTGTCGGTTGAGATTCGGATAGTAGGCGGGGTTGCCGAAGTCCTTGCGCGCGGCGCCGGCGGAGCCGCCGAAGTCGTCGATGAAGTTCCCCCAGCTGGAGAATCCGGTGGAGGCTTCATAGGTCAACGTGCCGCGCACGGCGAACGGGGCGAACTGGCGGGACCGCTGCTGCAGCAGGTCAATGCCGCCGCGGAAGGTGTGGCGTCCGCGCACGACGGTCACCGTGTCCTGCACTACGTAGTTGTTGGCGATGCGGCCCTGCGGAATGCTGGACAGCATGCCCACGCGCGCCGAGCCGTTGCGGATCAGGATGTCCGGCGCCGTGAGAGCCAGCGGATTGTCCGCGCCCGGGAAATCGAGCGTGATCCGGTTGTAGGGAATCCGCAGTTCGTTCGTCACCGTGGGGGAGAAGACGTAGGTGTGCCCGAACAGCGCGTTGATGAAACGATCCTTCTCGGGGGTATCAAAGCCCGCGAACCGGACGCTTCCACCCACAGGCTTATTCTGCCCGTCGTAGGCCAGCCGCCCGTAGGCGATGCTTCGGTCGCTGAAGCGGTGGTCCACCTTGATGATCGGCTGCCGCGTGCTGATGCGCTGCGCATAGGAGCGGGTGAAGGTGCCGATTTCCAGATCGGGCCGGCCCAGGCCCAGAGCCACGGTGCCGAACTGGCCGGTGGCCGCGGCGTCGCCGATCAGGTTGAAGTAAAGGTCGACGTTCTTGTTGGCGCCCTGGGGAAACAAGCGGCGCAAGGTCTCCCGGCCGCGCGTCGAAAGCGTCTGGTTGGCCTGAGTGGATGTGGATTGCTGCCGGTTTTCCAGATAGGAGGCGAAGAAGAACGTCTGGTTCTTCAGGATGGGGCCGCCAAGGGTGCCTGAAAACCACTGGTCCGTGCCTGCCGGGGGGCGTCCGCGCTGCCGAATCGCGGGGCTTAGCGCCTGGGTGTTGGTGATTGCGTTGAAACGGGTGGATTCAACCAGGTAATTGGCGGTCCCGTGGAATTCGTTGGTGCCGGACCGTGTGATGGTGTTCACAACGGCGCCGCCCGCGCGGCCGAACTCGGCGTCGAAGTTCGTCGTCTGCACGGAAACCTCCGCCACGGCGTCGGGATTGGTCACCTGAAACGCCTGGCCGGCAATGGAGATGTCGTTGTTCTCCGTGCCGTCGAGCAGGAAGTTGTTGGATCGGCCGCGGCTGCCGTTCACTGAAAAGCTCCCAATGCCGCCCGGGGCGCCGCGCGTGGTGGAGACACCCGGCAGAAGAAGCGCAAGCTGGTTCGGATTGCGCGTAGCCACGGGAAGCTGCGATGCCTGCATCGCCGTAATCGACCCGCCGCGCACCGGAGCCTCCACCTGAAGCGCCGCCGCTTCCGCGGTCACTTCAATGGTGGCGGTCTGGTCGCCCACTTCCAGGCGGACATCGTAGGTCAACACCTGGGCCGCTGAAACGGAAAACTGGGTTTGAAATACCTTGAATCCGCCCATGCTTACGGCCAGACGGTACTGCCCCGGGTCCACCGCATCGAACCGGTAGATACCGGCGGGGTTTGATTCGGTGGTTCGAACCGTGTTCTGTTCCACGCTGCGGAGTTCCACTTTGGCGGCCGCAATGGGAGCGGCGGAAGGATCGGACACAAGGCCCGAGATGGTGCCACGGCTGGTTTGCGCCGAAAGTGGCAGGTGAAGAAGTGCCAGGCCCAGAATGCTTGTAGCGAGCCGGCGAGAGTGCGAGACGTGTTGCATTGAATGCAACCCTCCAGTCGAAGTTTAGAGCCGCCTGAACGGCCCGCCCGTCTGCTGGTAACAGACGGACTCCCCAACTAGCTGGCGCATTTGTTTCAATGCCCCGGTTTCCGCCGCCAAATTCCCCATTGGGTGGCGAAAAACGCTTCCTCCATAGTAGCGGCGTGGTGAGACGTTCGCAAGGGGTGGCGGAACGGTTCTTCCGGGCCGCTGGACGGCAAGGCTGTGGCGGGACGGTCCGGACGACGTGCCGGACGGCGGCGCATTTGGAGTGGCGCACAGCCCCGGCCTGTGGTAGTCTAGTGGTTGGGGCGGACGTTTGTCCGCACAGCGGTGCACCGTGCCTGGACCTTGGGTTCGTTTCGCACGGCGCCTTCAAGTCCGGTAAACTCTTAAGGAATCAAGCACATGTACGCAGTTGTCGAAAATGGCGGCAAGCAGTACCGCGTCTCCCCCGGCGATAGCGTCCGGGTAGAAACCATCCCCGGCGATCCGGGCACCGAAGTGGATCTGGGCCGCGTCCTTGCCATTTCGGGCGAAAACGGCTTGGCCGCGGGTGCCGCTGTGGCTGGCGCCAAAGTGACGGGAGTCATCGAATCCCAGGGCCGTGGCGATAAGGTGATTGTTTTCAAGTTCAAGCGCAAGAAGCAGTATAAGCGCACCATCGGCCACCGGCAGAATTATACCCAGGTGAAAGTGGGCGAGATTCAGGCCTAACGGCCCCGAGTCCCTCTGAGGTTACGTCATGGCACATAAAAAAGGTCTTGGTAGTTCCAAAAACGGCCGCGATTCGAATGCCCAGCGATTGGGCGTGAAGGCGTTCGGCGGCCAGGTTGTCACCGGCGGCTCCATCATCGTCCGTCAGCGCGGCACCAGAATCAAACCCGGCGAAAATGTCGGCATCGGCAAGGATGACACCTTGTTTGCCCGGGTCGCCGGACGCATTGAATTCCGCGATCGGGGCCGTCAGGGCCGCTTCGTTAGTATTGTTCGCGCGGAAGCCTGATCGTTTCAATTCTCCTTTCTGTCTGTTTTGGCCGCGGGTTCTGGATAAGGCTCGCGGCCATTTCTTTTATTGCCAGTTAAGCCTTTAAGAATCATATGTTTATCGACGAAGTTCGGATCCGCGTGAAGGCCGGCGACGGGGGCAACGGCTGCATGGCTTTCCGGCGCGAGAAGTTCGTCCCCCGCGGCGGACCCAGCGGCGGCGACGGAGGCCGCGGCGGCGACATTGTCCTGGCCGCCAGCCAGCACCACAATACCCTGCTCCATTTCCGCTTCAACCCTGAGCACAAAGCCGCCCGGGGGGCTCACGGTGAGGGCAGCAACCGCCGGGGCCGCGACGGCAAGGGCCTCACCCTGCCGGTCCCGGTGGGCACCGTCGTCTATGACGAAGAGACGGGCGAGCAGCTTTTCGACTTCACCGGCAAGGATCAGACGTTCACCGTGGCGCGCGGCGGGCGCGGCGGGCGCGGCAACGCCCGGTTCGCCAGTTCCACCCATCAGGCGCCTACCGAGCACGAGCCCGGATTCCCGGGCCAGGAGTTGCACCTGCGCCTGGAACTGAAGCTCTTGGCCGACATCGGTCTGCTGGGCTTTCCGAACGCCGGCAAATCGACACTGATCTCGGTGCTGTCGGCGGCACGGCCCAAGATCGCCGATTACCCGTTCACCACGCTTGAGCCGAACCTGGGCGTGGTCCAGCTTCCGGGTGACGACTACCGCACGGTGGTGATGGCCGACATCCCCGGCATCATTGAAGGCGCGCACGAGGGCCACGGGCTGGGCATCCAGTTCCTGCGGCACGTGGAGCGCACCCGGCTGCTGCTGCATCTGGTGGACGTCTCCGAGTTTTCGGGCCGCGACCCTGTGCAGGATTTCGAAATCATCCTGGCGGAGCTTGCCAGCTTCAGCGCAGAACTCGCCGAGCGGCCCATGCTGGTGGTGGCCACCAAGCTCGACACGGCGCCCGATCCGGAGCGTCTGGCCGGTTTGAAAGAGGCCGCCGCCGCCCGGGGCTATGAGACCGTGGAGATCTCGGCGGTCACCGGAGCCGGCCTGACGGAGCTGAAAAAGGCGATCGCCAGCCGGTTGTTCCCCGATGAGGGCTCGCCGGAAAGAGAATAATAGCTACTCGCTATCGCAAGACGATACAAGCTTATGAAGATCCGCCTTGCTTTGGTCTCTCTGTTTGTGTGTCTGCCCATGGCCGCTCAGTTCCCGGCGTCAAGGTTTCGTTGAAGAACACCCTCACCGGTGTCTCGAGCGGCCAGGAGACTAATACCTCCGGCTTCTACCGCTTCAGCTCGCTCGCACCGGGCGATTAGGAACCGCAGGTGGAAGCGAGCGGGTTCCGCGTCTCGACAATCAGCGTCGTGCTGACCACCGGGCAGACGCGCGATCTGAACGTCTCGCTTGAGGTGCAGCGCGCGGTTGAGTCGGTGAGTGTGACGGCGGAGGCGCCCACGTTGGGCACGGTGGGCAACAGCCCGCGCAATGCGTTCCGGCAGCAGGGCGTGCTGGCGATTGCTTTGGCCGCATTCTGGGCCAGAACGGAAACGCCGGACCACGCACGGTGCAGATCGGCGCCCGCATCGCGTTCTGAGTCCCGGCGGCCCGCGGCTCCAGTGGTGACGGTCACGCGCGGCATGGAGCGAGCAGAACCGCCTGCGGCTGGTGTACACTGCGGGTAGGGAGGTGTATCTTCTCGATCAGCCCGGCTTCCGCCCAGCGCGGAAGGAAGTCCGCCGAGGTGTTCGGGAAGGTCTGCGCCCCTTTCCTCAACCTGCTCTTCCCGGAGGACTGCCGCGTCTGCGGCCTGCCCCTTAAGACATTTTCCAGGATTCCTGTGTGCCACGGCTGTCTGGAAACGCCCCGGCCGCTGGAGAGCGAATTCGCCTGCGCCACCTGCGGCGTGCCCTTCGCAAACCGCTTTCCGCTGGATGAACACGGCCAATGCGGTTTGTGCCGGCTGGGTCTGGCGGGGTTCGACTCGGCGTACTGCTTCGGCTCCTATGAAGGAGCCCTGCGCGAGTTGATCCACCTGTTCAAGTATCAGGGTATTCGCACGCTGCGGCGTCCGCTTGGGGCGTTCCTCAGCCAGGCGCTGCCGCGGGAACGGCGCTACGAGGTGATTGTTCCGGTTCCCATGCACTGGCGCAAGCGTTGGAATCGCGGCTTCAATCAGGCTCTGCTGCTGGCTCGCGATCTGAGCCGCAGGACCGCGATTCCGGTGGCGGCCGCTCTGCGGCGCACACGCGCCGGCGAGGCCCAGGCCGGGCTGACAAATGCCCAGCGCCGGGCCAGCGTCCGCGGCGTCTTCAGCGTAACGGACCGGCAGGCCATCGACGGACGCAGCGTGCTGCTGGTGGACGACGTATTGACCACCGGCGCCACGGCGGCGGCCTGCGCGCGGGCGTTGAAACGCGGCGGCGCGCGTCATGTGACGATCTTGACTTTGGCTCGTGTGGACCGCAGGCTGACCGGCCTGGGCGGCGGCGCGCCGACCCCACCCAATACCCTGGTTCGAGGAGCAGCCTAAACGATGCACGCCGGACACCTACACAAACCTGTTCTGGTACTGAACGCCAGCTATGAGCCCATCAACGTTTGCGCGGCGCGGCGCGCGGTGGTGCTGGTTCTGAAGGGCGTGGCGAAAACCGAGGAACACGCGCCGCATCTGGCGGTACACACCGCGCGTCACGCGGTTCCGGTGCCGTCGGTCATCCGGCTGCTCGAATACCGGCGCATCCCGCTGCAATCACGCTCGCTTTCCCGCAAGAACATTCTGATGCGCGACCGCTACACGTGCCAATACTGCCAGCGAACGCTCTCCAGCGGCGATCTCACACTCGACCACGTGGTGCCGCGCTCGCGCCACGGCGAAACAAGCTGGGAGAACCTGGTGGCCTGCTGCAATCCGTGCAATAACAGGAAGGGAAATCGCACACCGGAGGAGGCGGGCATGAAGCTCCTGCGGCAGCCCCGGCCGTTCAGCCTGCACACCAGCCGCCACCTGATGCGGGTGCTCGGGAAGAGCGACGACCAATGGCGGAAGTACCTGTTCTTCTAGACGGACGCACGCGCTGCCGCTGGTGCGCGGGCCATGCGATCTACGAACGCTACCACGATGAGGAGTGGGGCCTTCCCGTGCGCGATGACCGGCTGCTCTTCGAGATGCTGAACCTGGAAGGCGCGCAGGCCGGATTGAGCTGGCTCACCATTCTCCGCAAGCGGGAGGCGTACCGTAAGGCGTTCGACGGCTTCGACCCCGCCACCATCGCGGGCTATGGCGAGGACAAGGTGGCCGCCCTGCTCGCCGACCCCGGCATTGTTCGCAACCGGCTCAAGGTGCGGGCGGTGATCACCAACGCGCAGGCCTGCCTGCGGGTGGTTGCCGAAGAGGGAGCTTTCCATCCCTACCTGTGGAGCTTCACCGGCGGCCGCACCATCGTGAATCACTGGACCAGCCTGTCGCAGGTGCCGGCACGGACGGTGGAAAGCGATGCGATGAGCCGGTCCCTGGCCAAGCGCGGTTTCAAGTTCGTGGGCAGCACCATCTGCTACGCCTTCATGCAGGCGGTGGGGATGGTGGACGACCACACCGCGGATTGCTGGCGGCGCCAGGCATGAAGCCGCTGCCGCGCTACGATATCGCGCAGTCCTACGATTGGAATTACGCCCATGCGCCGGATCCCGTGGCGATGGATGTGCCCGCGATACCCGGCGCCTGGGATTTCTGCGGGCTCCCTGTGGCATCGCCGCTGGGCATGCCCGCCGGACCTCTATTGAACGGCCGCTGGATCCTCTACTACGCCTCTCTGGGGTTCGACGTCCTGACGTACAAGACCGTCCGTTCCTCGCACCGTGACTGCTATCCGGTGCCGAACCTGCTCCCGGTGCGCGGCGGCACGCGCGTGACAGCGGCCGGTGATCCGACAGACTCCTGGGCGATCTCCTTCGGCATGCCCTCAAAGGACCCCGCAATCTGGCGAGCCGATATCGAGCAAACACGCCGCGCGCTGGGTCCCAGGCAGGTGCTGTGCGTGAGCGTGGTGGCGTCACCGGAAGACGGCTGGGGCCTGGATGAAATCGCCGCGGACTTCGCGCGGTGCGCCCATTGGGCCGCCGATGCCGGGGCGCAGGTGGTGGAAGCAAACCTCTCATGCCCGAACGTGTGCACCGGCGAAGCGGACCTGTACCTTTCCGCCAACGCCGCGCGTGCCGTGGCCCAAGCCTGCCGCGCCGCAGTACCGGCTCTTCCGTTGGCGCTCAAGATTGGGGCGTTCGACAACCTGGACCAGATGCGTGAAACGGCGCGTGCGGTAGCGGAATACACCACCGCCCTCAGCACGATGAACAGCGTGACCGCGCCGGTGTTCGACGCCGGCGGCGAGCCCCTGTTCGGCGGGTTGCGGCGCGGCATTGGCGGAGCCTGGACCACCAGCCGCTGCCTGGATGAACTGCGCCTGCTGGCCGAGGTGATTCGCGAGGAGCGGCTGCCCCTGCGGCTGATCGGTGTGGGCGGCGTCGCAACGGCGGACCACGTGCGCGCCCGTCTTGCCGCCGGGGCGCATCAGGTGCAGATTGCGACGGCGGCCATGCTGGACCCTGAGTGCGCGCTTCGAATCAGGAGGAACTGGTGAAACCGGTACTGGCATTCGCCCTTGTTTGCACGGTGTCCGCCCAGATTCGCTTTAGCATCGAAGAGCCCGCCGGCATCGAGCGTGTGAACGAACCTGTGTTGGTGAAGGCCGCCGGGCGGGAGCAGGTGATGTACGTCAACCTGAAGCCCCGCGAACGGCGCATCGTGGCGTGGATGGCTCCGAAGACGGGGCCAGCTCTCACCGAGACCAGCCGGGCGGGCGCACGCATCGACACGGGCATCTTCCTCGCCGACCTCACCGCACGCACCGTCAACGGGAAGCAGGAAGACTCGGGCGTGCTGCGCGCGCTCACCTTCAAGCAGGCCGGCGTCACCTTGCTGCGCTCCGAGAACCGGATGCACTGGGCGCCCAGCTTTCAGCGCGCGGGAGCCCGGGGATACACCAGTTGGGCCATGTGGGACCCGGTGCAGACCGTGGAGCGCGCCGCGATGCCCGGCTGGGTCCGGTACGCCAAGTCCGGCTATCACGCGCTCTATCCCGAAATCCATCTCGACACCGAGTACCGTTTCTTCTCGCACGTGCCCTACTTCCTCTTCCGGTCCCGCGTGACCATCGAACGGGCGATGGAGATGTTCTGGCTGCGCAACCAGGAAATGACCATGGACAGCTTCTTCACGCACTGCGCCTGGCCCGAAGCCGATGGCACGCCGCGCATCGCCACGTTCGAGGAGCGCAAGCCCTTGCTGGAGGAGAGCCCCATTCCCGCCGACACGCCGTGGATCGCGTTTCTCCATCCCGCCAAGGGCTATGGCTTTGGCGCAGTGATTCTGGGTTACGAAGCCGCCAAAACCGCGAACGCAATGACCAGCATCAACGATGGCGCGAACGATGGCAAGTACTGGGACCGGCGCATCATCAACCAGATCAACGTCCCGATGAACGGCGGCGAGGTGTTCACCGAAGAGACCGCCTATGTGCTCTTCCGGGCGAACGCCCAGGAGCCGCTGGCGGAATTTCTGGCCTGGGAAAAGAAGCTGCGAAATCCGGTGCGCGCTTCGCCCGTCCGGTGAAGCTTCGCCCGTGCGGTGACCGTCAGCGGCCCGCGCCCATGCCGCCCTGCAGACCGCGCAACCCAAGCACCAGCCCCGGGCCGATGGCGATGACGAACAGCACCGGCAGAATGAAGAACACCACCGGGAACAGCATCTTGATACCGGCCTTGGCAATGGCCGCCTCCGCCTTCAGACGGCGGCGCGTGCGCAGCGCTTCCGCATAGACCTTCAGGGCCTGGGACAAGCTGGTGCCGAACCGCTCGCTCTGAATGATCATCGCCGAAAGCGACTTGATATCCTCAATGCCCGTGCGCCGCACCAGTTGGTTGAACGCCTTGGACCGCTCCTGGCCGGCCTTCACCTGCATCACCACCGTGTACAGTTCGCCTGCCAGGTGAGGATAGATAAACTGCATCTCCTCGGACACGCGCAGCATGGCCTGATCGAGCGACAGGCCCGTGCCCAGCACGATGCCCAGCAGGTCCACCGTGTCCGGCAGCGCCTCCTGCAGCTTGGTGCGATAGCGCTTCACCAGACGATGCAGAACCTGCTGCGGCAACAGGTATCCCAGCAGCAGCGCGGAGGCCATGCCGCCGAACTTCTGCGAGAGATCATTGCCCCGCTGCAGATAAGCCATTCCGGCGATGAGCAACAGGAAGAACGTGATCTGAAAAATGACGTACGACGCAAGCGCCTGCTTGTTGCGGATGCCGGCCTGATTCAGTTCCTTCTCCGTCTCACGAAGCCAGTCTTCACCGCCCACCGTGCTCACCAGATACAGCACCGTGTTCAGGAATCCGCCCGCGGCGCGGCGCCGCCCGGAACGGTTGGCCCCGGAGCCCGACGCCGCCTGCAGTTGTTCTAGACGGTCCCCCAGCGGATCTTCTTCCACCCGCAGAAGCATGTACACGGAGGCGATCATCGCGGCCAGCGAAGCCAGACCGATGAACGCCGCGGTGAAGATCAGTAAAGGGTGCATATCAGAATTTCGGTTTCGAGAGCTGCCGGATGATCAGGATGCCAAGCGATTCGGAGATGATGGCGTAGGTCAGCATGTTGTTCCCCAGGGGGTCGTTCAGCAGGAACTGCGTGTACTCGGGCTTGAGGAACGAAACCACCAGGCCGACGATGATGGGAAACGCGCACAGAAGGCCGGCCGAGAGACGCTGTTGCGCGGTGCCGGCTTTCAGCTTCTCCGCCAGATTCAGGCGTTCGCGGATCAGCAGCGCGAGATTCTCCAGCATCTCCACCATGTTCGCGCCGGTCTGGCGCTGCAGAATAAGTCCGGTGATGAAGAACTTCAGATCGAGCAGCGGAATCCGCTTCCCCAGATTGTGCAGCGCCTGTTCGGTGGGCGACCCAAGCGCCAGTTCCTCCACCACCTTCTTGAACTCCATCTTCACCGGCTCAAGCGATTCCTGCGCAATCGTGTCCAGACCGGCGTGAATGTTGTGGCCGGCCTTCATCGAACGGTTGAACAGATCGATGGCATCCGGCAGCTGATGCTCAAACCGCGCCAGCCGCGCCGATCGCCGGAACCCCACGTAGGCGATGGGAATGTAGCCGATGGCAACGCTCAGAGCCAGCCGCAGCAGCAGCAAACCGGAGACGCCCAGGCCGAACAACAGGAAGATCCCCGCGAACAGCCCGATGCAAAGCGCCAGGACATTGGTCGCGCGATGCGGCAGGTTCGCCTGATCGATGTGATCCTGCAGGCGGCCGAGTATGCCCGCGCCCGAAAACAGGTCCGTCAGAAACCCGAACGCCGACGCCTCTTCGCGGCGAAGAAGGTCCGTTGCTCCACGCTTGCGCGCGCCGCCGGCCCGTGATCGCAACTCGCGCAGCCGGCCCGTGAGCGACTGCGCCAGTTCCCGCTGCGGGACCGACCAGATGTAGTAACCCGCCGCCATGCCGCAGCCGGCAAAAACGAGAAACGCGACCGTGAATGTGACAATGGCAAGCATGGTTTAGCGGTCCGTCACTTCCTGAACTTCCTCGAACAAGCCGCCGCTCAACTTCACGCCATAGGCACGCAGCCGGTCCCTGTAAAAGGACTGCTTGCCGGCCCCACGAAACGCGCCCAGCATCTTGCCACGCGGGCTCATGCCCGTTCTCTCGAACCGGAAGACTTCCTGGATGTCCACCATGTCGCCATCCACGCCCCTCACCTCGGCGATACTCACCACCTTGCGCGAGCCATCCGTCAGACGCACCGTCTGCACCACCACGTTGATGGCCGAGGCGAGCATCTGCCGGATCACCTTGTCGGGAATGTGCTGGCTGGCCATCATCACCATGGTCTCCAGGCGCGAGAATGCGTCGATGGGCGTGTTGGCGTGGGTGGTTGTCATGGACCCATCGTGGCCCGTATTCATCGCCTGCATCATGTCCAGCGCTTCCGGGCCGCGGCATTCGCCCACGATGATCCGGTCCGGCCGCATACGCAGGGCGTTGATCACAAGGTCCCGCTGCGTGATCTGGCCCGCGCCTTCAATGTTCATGGGACGCGTTTCCAGGCGCACAATGTGCACCTGCTGAAGCTGAAGTTCCGCCGTATCCTCAATGGTGACCACGCGCTCATCCTCGGGAATGTAGCGCGAGAGCGTATTGAGCATCGTCGTCTTGCCGGAGCCCGATCCACCCGAGATCACCATGTTCAGCCGCGCCTTGACGCAGCCGCTCAGGTACTCCACCATGCCCCGCGTCATCGTCTCATTGCGCAGCAGGTCGTCCACTTCCAGCAACTTCTTGCCGAACCGGCGGATGCTGATGGAGGGGCCCACCAGCGAAAGCGGAGGAATCACCGCGCAGACGCGCGAACCGTCCGCCAGACGGGCGTCCACGATGGGCGATGAATCGTCGATGCGGCGGCCGATGTTCGACACGATGCGGTCGATGATCATGCGCAGATGAGCGTTGTCGCGAAACCGCACGTTGGTTTCCACCAGATGGCCCGCGCGCTCCACGTAGACGTTATCGGGACCGTTCACCAGAATGTCGCTCACCGTGGTGTCGTTCATCAGAATCTCAAGAGGCCCCAGACCGAACACCTCATCCAGCACCTCGTCGATCAGCCGTTCCCGTTCCGTCACCGTCATCGGCGTGCCGTTCTCGGCAATCAGCCGCTCAATGGTGAGCCCCAGTTGGTCCCGCGCCGTGTCCTTGTTCAGGAAGCGCAACTGCTCCGGCGTCATCGAATTCAGCAGCCGGTTATGGATCTGCGTGCGGATGGCGAACCACCGCTCGGCGCCTGAGCCGAAGCGGGGGGCCGGGCCGCGATTACCGGGCGATACCTGCCGGCTGGACATTCGCTAGACCTCCACCATCGCGTTCCGGGCGCCGGTGGCTTTGTCGACGAAGGCGCGGAACACGCCGTCGATGGCGCCGGCCCCCTGCCGGTCCTCGACGAAGGGCCGGTTGGTGCGGCTGGAACGCCGGATGGCGCCCGCGCGCGGAATCCCGTAGAAGACGGGCTGATTGAGCGTGGCCCGCACATGCTCCGGAGGCACCGCGCCCGGCTGCGGCGTTTTCTGATACTCGTTGATCAGCACGTGGATCTGATCCTGCGAAAATCCCAGGTGCATCAGGTGCGAAAGGAAGCGCTGGGCATTGCGCAGCGCCCCGAAATCCTGATTCAGCACCAGGAAGACGCCGGACGAACTCTCCAGGCCCGCCATCACCACTTCCTTATTGATGTGGCGGCCGGCATCGATCACCACCGCGTCGTACTTTTCCACCAGGAAGGTCACCAGGTCGCGCATCAGCGGTTCGGTGAAGTAGCCGTGGCGGCCCAGTTCCGGCGGCCCGATGAAGTGGAAGCCCAACGCATCGCGCGCGGCCAGCCCCTCGAACACCTCCAGCGACATGTTCTCCATCTGCTCGCCCGCTTCCACCAGCGTGTGGCCTGGCGCGGCGTTGAGATAGCGGGCCACGCCGTTGGCGGCCCAATCCAGATCCACCAGCACGGTCCTTCGGCCCTGCTGCGCCAGCACCCCCGCGAAGTTCACCGCCAGCGTCGTCGTGCCCACGCCGCCCTTCGACCCCAGGAACGTATAGACCTTACCCAACTGCGACTTGCCGCTTGAAGAACGGCGCGGCGCGCGTTCCAGGCGGCCCATCACGTCGCGAAAGTCGAAGCGTTTCACGGGCTGCATCAGAAAATCCTGCGCACCCGCGCGGAGGGCCGCCAGGACGGTTTCGCGCCCGGCATCGAAGCTGGAGGCGACCACGTAGAGGTCCGGCGCGGCGTCGCGCACACGGTCCAGCGCGGAAAGAGCGCCCGCCGGGTTGCCCGCCAGATCGATCACCAGAGCCGCGTCCGGATACCGGTCCAGCCCCTGAAGAACGCGAATGTAGAGGTTCTCCGCCACATCGGGATACTCGGCGATCACGCGAGACCCGGGAATGTTCACCAGGTTCTCTCGAACCACTTCGCGGAAGTGGGCGTCCGTGGAGGCCACCAGAAGTTGTACCGGCATCGTCTTGCTTGGCTACGCGGACTTGGCCAGCGGCGCCTTCCCTCCCGTTATCTTGTCCACGAACCCCTTGAACGCGCGGCCCAGTTCGCCCGACGTCTGCTTGTCTTCAATGAACGGGCGGCCGCGGTTGATTCCAGCCTGCACCACCGGCGAGGAAGGCAGACCGTAGAACACCGAAAGCCGCCGCTGAATCTCGTCATAGTTCACCACGCCTTCCACGGGCTGGCGCGAGTACTCGTTCACCACCACCTGCAGGCGTCCGGTGTCCACCCCGGCGCCCGCCAGATAGGCCAGGTGCCGCTCGGCGCCGGCGATCGATTCCCGGATGCGCTGATTCACCACCAGGAACGTGTTCGTCGAGCTTTCAATGGCGCCCAGCACCACGTCCTCGTCGGGGCGGCCGCCGCCGTCGATCACCACAGCCTCGTAATGCTCCACCAGGAAGGTCAGCAGATCGCGCAGCATGTGTTCGGTGAAAAAGCCGGCCTGCTCCAGGGAATCGGGCGGGCTGGCGATGTAGAACCCCGCGCGGTCCCGCGTGACGAAACCTTCAAACAGTGAAAGATCCAGGCGGCCGACGTTCTCGCCAATTTCAAGCAGTGAATGCTGGGACGCGGCGTTCAACTGCATCACCACATCGTTGGCCGCCCAATCCAGATCCACCATCACCACCTGCTTCTTGCGCAGGGCCAGCAGCGCCGCTGTATTCACGGCCAGCGCCGTGGTCCCCACGCCGCCCTTGGCGCCCAGGAACGTATAGACTTTGCCCAGACGGCTGCCGCCGGTGATCGCCCGGCGCGGCGCCCGTTCCAGGCGTTCCATCACCTGCTGGAATTCCAATGTGTCGAACGGCTGCGTGAGAAAGTCGTTGGCGCCGGCCCGCACGGCAAGCAGGATGTGTTCGCCGTCCACCTCGTAGTTGGAGGCGATGGTGTAGAGTTCCGGCGAAGCCTGCTTCACCTTCTCCATCGACTTCAGCCCGGCGTCCGGGTCCGGGGCCAGATCGAAGATCAGCGCGGCTTCCGGATGGCGCTCCACGTCCTGCAGCACGCGGATGTACAGGGACGCACCCAGTTCGTGATACTCGGCCGCCACGCGCCCGTGCCCCGCCCCCTCAATGCGCCGCCGCACCTCCGCCCGGAACGCTTCATCCGGCGAGGCCACAATAAAATCAATCGCCATCGTTCGTTCTGTCCTTCTTCCACGCCGCCCCGCGCCGGGTCACGGCAAACACTGATTCTGCTCCGTATCGCAGCCCGCGCTCTCAATCGCAACCGACGTGCTGAAGTTGGGTATGCTCACCGGCGGCAGTCCCCAGTACGACATGAAGTGGCGGAACTCATAGCCGCTCACGCTCACACGCACCAGATCGGGCACGCACTGAACACTGCAATCGTTGTCGCACTCGAAATCGCCCAGTTCTCCAGTATCCACGTCCCGGGCCTGGTACTGCACCGTGATCTCCGCCGGGCCGCTTGAAAACGCCTGCTGATCCACCATCGCGGGCACGTGGGTGCGCATGTACTGAATCACGTTCGCCCCGCCCGCCTGCCAGCAGTGCGTGGCCGCATAGCGAGCCCCTTCCCGCGTGAAGTCCACCACCGAATGCCAGATCCACAGCAGTTGCAGAGTGAAGACCAGCGCGAAGGTGAGCGGCAGCAGAATCGCCGAATAGATCAAGGCGAACTCCACCGTCGACTGTCCGCGGCGGCCGCTTCCGGTGCGCACCGCGCCGGCTCCCAGCACCCTGGCGCCCAAAACCATGTTCTAGGTGCCTCCGAAGGGCACCCGCACCTGCGGCCGCAGAATCACGGGGTCGGTTGGTAGAAGGGGAATGCGAAGCGTCACCGGATAGCCGTCGGTGACCGAGACGGCGATGAACTCCGGAGCACGTCCGCCCTGCGTGGTATCGCACCCGCTGGAAGAGCAGTCGCAGTCGGTGAGTTCTTCGTTCTCGGTGTCGACCGTCTCGATGCGAATCGCGATCTGATCGGTGGCCAGGTTCGGCAGAATGGGGTCTCCGGTGCCACCCGAATTGCCGAACACCGCCAGGTTCTTCGCCGCGGTGACCGTGGCGTCGGTGTCGTCGCAGAAGTTCACCGCCTGCTGCACGCCAAGATATCGCGCCATGCCGTACAGCGCCTTCTGAAGCGTGTAGTAAGTGATGGTAAGCCGCGCGAACTCAATCGCTCCCAGCAGCAGAAGCAGAATCAGCGGCACCAGCAGGGCGGATTCCAGCAGCGACGTTCCGTTCCGGCGGCGTCTCATCGGTACAACACCACCTTGCCTGGTCCCGACGCCAATTGCGAGGTGCAGCCGGCGAAGCTCCCCTGGCGCACCGGCACCGGGCTTCCAATGTAGAGCACGGGGAAGCGCCCGTTCTGGGCGTCGATGTTCAGCGTGGCGGCGCCATTGCTCGGTTCAATCAGAAACTGGCGCCAGCCCAGAATGGTCATTTCACCCGCCGCGTTCAGGGCGTCGACAATGGCCGCCGTGATCACCCGCCGCGTATTGCCCGTGTAGCCGGCGTAGGTATCCAGATCCGTTGTATCGGAGTCGATGGGGTGCCCGGCGATCACCGAATCAACCTCCGGGATCGCGGCGCAGGCATCGGGGACCGTGTTATCGAATCGTGCCGCCAGCCCGCACAGATGGTTGATCGCTGTCGGATTCACGGTGGCGTTACAGGCCCGTGTGGTGGCGCTGGCCCACAGAATCTTGGTCTGGTCCATCCGCAGACATGCCAGATCGCGGTTGGTATTCGGAGGCAGACCGGCCACGCCGATCCGGTAGGCCTGCGTTCCTTCGTCGGAGAGCGTGGTGGCGTCCACGTTATACCCGTCCAACAGCAGATACTGGATCCGCTGCGTCGTGTTGGCCAGGGCCGGCGGCGGCAGGCCGCCCTGGCACTGATAGCCCAGCGTGTACCGCGTATCGGCCACGAAACCGAAATCCACCGTGTCATCGGCGTTGATGGGGGCCACGGCGATCACTTCCTGTCCGCAGATGGTGCACAGAGGCGCGCTCACACCCGCCACGGCCTGCACCGCCAGTTGCGTCTTGCGCTCCTGCCCCTGGGCCAGCAGTCCGAAAAAGACCAGCGGCGCCTCGGCCCGCACAGTGACCCGGACATAGCGCGCGGCGGCGCTATCGGCCTGCGTCTGTTCCGCCGCTGTGTCTTCGCCAATGGCTCCGGCGGCGTTGTCGAAAAACTCAGGGGTTGGCGTTTCGCTGGTGAGCAGCCCGCCCGTTTCGCCGATGGTGAGGCCGCCGAAGTCGTACCGGTTTCCCACGCCGCCCGCCGTGCTCAGCGCCAACTGCGCGGCCGCGGCCGCCGCCTCGGAAGCGGAGTCGGTTCCAATCAGACGCCCCGCCGCGGCCAGCGCCATCGCATCGGCCGCTGTCTTCAACTCGGCCCGCGATGAATAAAGCCGGCCCAGATCGACGGCAAAGCCCATCATGATGAGGAATACCGGGCCCAGCAGCACAATCAGCTGCAGTGCCGCGACGCCGCGCTCCGGGTGCTGGGAACGGCTACTTCTTAGGCTCCTGGTGGCCACGCGGTCCTACAAACTCCGGCTTCTTGTCCGCCGGCTGGCTCTGGCCTCCGGTCCGGGGACCGAATACGCCAAACTTCCGCTTGCCGCCAGAGGCTTTCTTGCGAGCCTCCTGGGCAGCCCTCTGTTCCGCCACCGTCGGCAGGAAGTCCTCCACCGTGTCCGGCAGCTTGGCCTTCTCTTCCGCCGTCAACGGCTTGACGAACCGCGGCGTGATCACAACCAGCAATTCATCGGTGGATTTACGCGTCGAACGGCTGCGGAACAGGCTGCCGAGAATCGGGATATCTCCCAAACCGCGAATCCGGTTCACGGTCTGCACCACGCGGTTGTCGATCAGCCCGGCGATGGCGAAGCTCTCGCCATCCTTCAGGATCACTTCGGTCTCGGCGGTGCGCGTGGAAATGGCGGGAATCAGCATGCCCACCAGCGTCACCGCGTTCGAATAGTCGATGGAGCTCACCTCCGGGTTCACCTTCAGGTGAATGGCGCCATTGGCCATCACCGTGGGCGTGAACTTCAACTGCACGCCGAACTTCTTGAACTGCACGGTCACCACGGGGGCCACGGCACCGCCGGTGGGCGTAGCCTGCAAGGTGGGGAACGGGAACTCGCCGCCGGCAATGAAACTCGCCTCACGCCCTTCCACGGTGATCAGGTTCGGCTCCGCCAGAATCTGCAGAAGATTCCTGGCCTGCAACGCACGCACGGTGGCGCCGATGTTCATGTCGGGCCGGAAGACGAACAGGTTGAGCAGGTCGGCGATGTTGAGCGTGGCGTTTGAGAACTGCTGGTCCTGGAACAACAACTGGCTGAAGCGCGGCTGCGAAAACTGCTG
Source organism: Acidobacteriota bacterium (assembly GCA_016870915.1). GTDB lineage: Bacteria > Acidobacteriota > Terriglobia > Bryobacterales > Bryobacteraceae > VFZY01. Next base: position 67,467 of record VFZY01000002.1, read on the forward strand.
CGTGCTCACCTGGCCCAGCGTCTTGGTATTGCGGCTGAAATAGTTGAAGCCCATCTCATCCAGACCCACGCGGTCCACGGAAGCGAACTTCACCTGAAGCAGAATCTGCTGCGGGTCCGGCGCGGGCGGGGTCTTCACCAGGTTCACTACGTTGCGCGCGTAGGTCTGCGCGATGGCCGCGGCGCGCTTCACCCCGTCCTGATCCCTGGCCATGCCGCTCACCACAAGCGTCTCGGCATTGCCCTGGATGGTGATGGAGCCGTCCGGAAACGCCCGGGCAATCTCGGACTTGAAGTTCTTCTGAAACTCACCGTCCTTTTCGTTGTCCGCTTCCACCCGGATGTCGAACTTCACCGGAGCCGTATCCTGCTCCCAGACAACCACGGTGGTCTTGCCCGGGCCCTTGGCGGCCACCATCAGTTCGCGGGGCCCAACCACAATCACGTTGGCAATGGCGGGCTCAACAGCCACGGCGCGGGCAATGTCGCGGTCAAATGTGATCAGTTCGCCTTTGCCCACCACCAGGTTGATCTGGCGCGGCTGGCTTTGGGCGGCCGCCGTGGCCCAGGCGGCCAGCGCCAGACACACCAGCGGAGCGGTACGGAGTGAGGACATCGGACAACTCATTGCTTTTTCTGAAGGCTCTCTTGAACGTGCTTGTCGCCGCGATAAACTTCCCCCGCGGGCTTGTCGTGGAAGATCTCCTGAACGTGCTTGTCGCCCCGGAATACTTCCACCACGGCCCTGGGTTTGGGCGGCTCCGGCTTCTTCGCCTTCTTCTCATCCTCGTCTTCGGAAGCCAGCGCGGCGGCGAAATTCCTGCCCCCGGCGCCGGTCTTCATCGCGGCCATCCGCGCCCGGGCGCTCTTTGACATCCTGGCATAGATCAGCGGATCCAGCACCTCGCCGGTGGTTGGCATGGGATCTTCGACGGTGGATTTGTCCAGCGGGTTACGCAGGGCCAGACTGATCTTGCCCTGATTTTTCGCCAGTTCAAGCTTGGCCGCTTCCTCAGGCGTTACCAGCAGCGTCACCGAGTAGTTCTGCGGCCTCTGGGCCTTGGGATCCGGCGCCGTGACCTCGATGGTCCGGCCGATGGACAGAACCACAACATTCTGGAGGATGGTGGCCGTGAGCGCCTCGCTCATCGACCCCGGGCGGGTAAACAGCACGTCCACGTGGGCACGGGGCTGAATGAGGCCTGCCGCCCCCGCCGAGTCATTGATCTGAACGGCCACGGCGCGTTTGCCGTGTTCAATCACTGCCGGAACACCCTCCACGCCGTTCACCGTCGACAGCTCAGCCGTCGTGATCAGCCGGTTGGTGCCCACCGGGTAGACCAGGGTCCGGTCCTCCAGGCCCTTCTCATCGCGAAAGGCGGCCGGCGGCACATCGCGTTCGGCCATGGTGACCATCCGCACGTCGCCCTTCTTCAATTTGGTGCCGGCCGGCAGGTCGCGCGCGGCCGCGGCAGCCTTCACCAGCTTCTCGGTCTTCGGCGCTGTAACGCTTCTCAACAGAAGCCAGGTCATCAGACCCGCCAACACCGCGGAACCAAGCAGGATGCCTAGTACCTTGTTGCGATCCATAAGAACGATCGAATCACTCTCCGCCCGCAATTCGGGCAAGTCTATCCAAACACCGCCGCACTGAAGAAGTTCTCCAGTTCCAAAACCCGTCAGTCTGGTCTAACCGTACCCTATCGGGCTGGTCTCACCGGACTCTATCGGGCTGGTCTCACCGGACTCTATCGGGCTGGTCTCACCGGACTCTATCGGGCTGGTCTCACCGGACTCTATCGGGCTGGTCTCACCGGACTCTATCGGGCTGGTCTCACCGGACTCTATCGGGTACACCGCGTTCAAGCAGCAGGGCCTCTTCCCCCGCATACAGCCGCCGCCAGCCCGCGGCTTCCAGTGCGGCGCCCAACGAGTAGCGCCTGGGCACCAGGGCGTGCGAGAAACCATACCGGTCCACGTGCCCCTGCCAGCCGGGACGCACCTCGATCAACTCAATGTACCATTTCATGAATTCTACCCCATAAAAGTCGCTGCGTCCGTCGAAGTACACTTTTCGGGCGCCGGCGAAGTGGTAGATGAGGTAGCCGCCCAGCTTGTCCGGCGCCAGAATCCGGGCGTCCGCCGGCAGCTTTTCCACGGCCGGCATCGCCTCAACCGCGAACTCGCCGGGCGGAAATCCAGTACCAGCCCGCACCGCTGGAATACGGAAGCACAGCACGGTGAACAGCGCGGCCAGCGCCAGCAACGCGGCGCCGTGAACCGCCCGGTCGAGCTTGACCAGGCGGCCGGAATACGCCACAAAGTTCCGGACCGCCCCGGCAAGTGCGGGCCGCAAAGCCACCGGGTTGCCCAGGGTCTCCGTGATCGACGCCAGGGCCACCGGCAACCCCGCCAAAGCCATCACCGGCAGGCCGCGGGCTGACTTGAGCGCCAGCGCCGCCAGAGCCAACACCCATACCGCGCCCGGCAGGTTCCGTTGCGCCAGGGCCAGCAAACCGCCGGCGATGGTCACCACCAGACAGGCCAGCACGGGGTTTGCGCCCTCCGCCCGGAAGTTGAAGCTTTGAAACTCGGCGATGCGCGAAAGCAGCTCTCCATTCGTCAGGTACGCCGCGATGTGGCCATGCACCAGCCAGCCATACGGATTGGCCAGCGTGGCCGCCGCCGAGACCAGCGCCGCGCGCGCATACCAGCCGGCCGGGGTGCCCGGCTTGGGTTGATGCAGCAGCCACAGCTCGGCGGACCGGACAGCCGCGTTGAGCGCCAGCAGGCATGGAGCAAGAAAGAAGCTGGCGTGCAGGTTGGTCCAGAGAATGGTCAAACCGGCAATGGCGGCGGCCTGCGATAGCGTGAAGCGCTCTCTGGGAGTCCGCAGATAAAGCAGCAAAGCCAGCAGGCAGAGCCAGCTCAGCACGTGCGGGCGCGCCAGCCAGTGGAGGTTCGCTGTGGATAGCATCAGCCAGGCGCCAACGGCGGTGAGGAAAAAGTTGGCCCCGTGGCTGAAACAGAGCTTCACCCAGAGCCATGAGCAGCCGGCCAGGGCAAACGCATAGAGCATCGCCACGCCCGGCAAGCCCGCCTGGCGGTGAGCCAGGCCCATGGCCGCATCGGCGCCCCACTCCCAGGCGAACCATGGCTCACCGGCTTTCGAAAACGAATAGGGGTCGGCGCGTGGCAGGACGCCGGTGTTCAGAATCGTTTCGCCGTTCCGGATATGCCATCCGGTGTCCGAATCCCGGAACAGGCGGCGAGTGCCGCCGTAGATCACCAGGCAGTAGAGCAGCGTGATGATGGCGACGGCCCCAGCCAGGTCGGGCAGCAGCCAGGCCGCCGCGCGCCTTGGGGCCGCCGTCGGGGGGGACAATGACCAACCGGTCCGGCTACTGGCCGGTGGTGCCGATGCTCGAAAGACCCTGCGTCATGCTCGAGTAGAGACTGACGACAGCGGTGGTGAGCTGATTCACCGTGGTGATCAGGCCCAGGGCAACCGCGGCGACGATCAGCGCGTACTCAACCAGATCCTGGCCCTGCTCGTCGCGCCAGAGCCCGATCACAAAATTCTTCAATGTCTTCATGACTTTCTCCTGCCTGGAACACTAAAATCTCTTACCGTTGCGCCCCCACGGGCTCCGACGAAATGAACCAGCGGTGCAACGCCGCGGTCACCCGGCGCCATCCGCTGTGCGAAACGGGCTCCACAGCATAGGATACCGCGCCACCGTCCAATTGAGAAAGCAGACGCAGGTTTTCAAGGGCCGGCAGGAACCCCTGCCGGATGTTGAGCGCCGCCTCCAATTCCTTCCTCGCCTCGGCGTAGCGGCCCTGCTCCATCAGCGCCGCCGCCAGATTGTTGTGCGCCGCCGCCGGGTCCGCCACGGATTGCCACTGCTTCAATGCTTCGCGCGCCGCCTCCGGATTCTTCGCGGAGGCCGCCGCCAGCGCAAGGCCCATGTTGTTGCGGGCGATCTCACTGCGGGGCTTCAGTTCCACGGCGCGCCGGAACTCAGCCAATGCCTCCTCGGCCCGGCCCTGCAGCATCAGGTTCTGGCCCAGGTTGTTGTAGACGAACTCAACCGAGCCGTTGAGCGACTTCGCCGCCCGGTGCGACGCCTCGGCCTCCACAAGCCGCCCGGCTTCATCCAGGAGGATGCCCAGCCAGGACATCACCTCAATATCAGCCGCGCTCTGCTCCCTGACAAACTTCTGCAACCCCGAAATCGCCTCGTCGCGCATGCCCAGCCCTCGCAGCGTGCGGGCCAGCTTCCAGTGGGCATCGCCCCGTCCCGGCGCGTGTTGAGCCGCGGAACGGTAATGCTCCGCCGCCAGTTCCCGGAATCCGAGCTGATCGTAATAGGAAGCCAGTTCCATCCGGGCCTCCACGTTCGCCGGCTCCGCCACCACCTTGCGGCGCAGAGCCGCCACGCGAACATCTCCCTCACCGGCATCCACGGCGTTGGTCACCTGCCGGCGCATGGTCTGATCCACGGCGTACACGGAGGGAGCCGGGGCAGGGCGGCGCGCCGCCGTATGCCGGGAACAGGCGCTGAGCCCGGCCAGGGCGCCCGCTGTAGTCAAAACCGCGACTATGCCTCTCATTGCTTTTCGAACTCGAGAATGTCCCCGGGAACCGTTGCCGTCTTCTCCGCCATCCCGGCCGGCAGTTCCAGTACCGATGAAGCGCGGAAACAACAGCTCATCTTCCAGGGGCCCATCTCCTTCCTGATCTTGATCACACGCTTCTCACGGTCGAGGTACAGCACGTCGATGGCGAACTTCATGAAGAAGGTGTGGACTGCCTCGCATGGCTTGATCCACAGACCTTCGCCTTCAGGCAGGCTCTGATGCTTCAACAACCCGGTTCGGCGGGTTTGGCTCGTGTTGGCCACGGCCGCTTCGGTTGCCAGAGTCGTCCCTCGGGTCCGGTTGCGAACCACCAGTTTCGGCAATATTCCCTTCTAACCCCTTCAAGTTGAACTTGTTTCGCTCAACGCGCTAGAATCCAAGAGTTCCTTCCGGCCTCCCGCCACCAGGGGTGCGGTGCGCCGGTCGAGCAACTTTCAACCCCGGCTAAGGGTTTAGAGTAACTGAGTTGAGGTCCCGTTTGCAATTCTCCATTTCAATCTCGTGGCGGGTAGGAGTACTGGTCTGGGCGGCAGGCGCGGCCCTGCTGAATGCTCAGTTGCCGGGCCAGGGGGGTCCTGTCACCGGCGCCACCTTCGGCACCATTGTCTCGTTGGGAGGCACTCCGGGCGATGTGGTGGTGGACGAGTTGCGCGGCCGCCTGTACCTGGTGAACTCCCCCGGCAACCGGGTGGATGTCTACAACTACAACGAGAAGAGGATCACCGGCAGCATTACCGTGGGGCAGTTCCCCATCAGCGCCGCCATGTCCATGGATGGGGCGTTCCTGTACGTCACCAACGTCACCAGTTCCACGCTCACGCAGATTGAACTCGGAACGGACCGCGTGGTTCAGCATGTCGGCCTGCCGGCCAAGCCCGAAGGCGTCGCCGTGGGCGCGGATGGCCGGGTCCTCATCACCACCCAGGGCGCGGGGGTCGCCAACACCTCGAACACCCTGCTGCTCTTCGATGGACGTCAGGAGAGCGCTCAGCAACTGGCCGTGGTGCCGGCGCCGCCGCCCATCACCACGCCGAATCCCCTGCCCGCGGTCTTTGCCGGGCGCCCGGCCACCGCCTTCCCGGGCCGGCTGATGCGCACCCCGGACGGCAACTTCATCATTGGCATGGTGGCCATCAACCAGACCACCACCGCTGCCACAACGACCTTGTTTGTCTACGAAGTGGCATCGGGCACGGTGCTCCGCAACCGTTTTGTCACCGGCCAGTCCACCGTCCTTTCCATTTCCCCGGACGGGGCCCGGTTCATGGCCGGGTCCACGCAATATGACACGGCCACCCTGAACGTGGTGGGCCAGATGTCGGTGGCCAATCTGCCGTTCTTCCTCAACAACTTCTTCAGCAACCAGTTCAACATCCAGTTCAATTTCGGCGGCAGCGTGTTTTCGGCCGATGGGGCGACGCTCTACAGCGCCTTCAACAACACGGCCGGCAACGGGCGGCCCGTAGCGAACGTGCTGATGATCGGCACCGCGGGCAACCTGGGTGTCCGGCTGGGGATCAAGATGCCGGAGAGCATTCTGGGCAAGATCGTTTCGAACACCGAAGGCACTCTGCTCTGGGCTCTTTCCGAATCCGGAGTCATTCAGCTTCCCATCGCCACCCTTTTCGATTACCCCATCCTGATGCCGGATGCCTCCCAGGTGTTCCTGGCCAACGACGAATGCAACAAGGGCATCGCCCGGGCGGTGGTCCGCGTCGGCAACCTGGGCAAGGGCAAGCTCACCTATAGCGTGCCGAACACCGGGTCCGCTCTGGTGGCGCAGATCACGAGCGGCGTGGCGCCGTCCAACATCACTTTTGTGCAGGAGCCGGGCCGCGCCGGCGTCACCCGGCAGGCCGGCACCAACCTCTACACCGGCAGCGCCTTCAACACCGGCTTTCCGGTCAACGTGGTGCTGGCTTCGCTCGAAGCGATCAATCTGCCCAACGTGATCCGTGTCTACATGAACTTCCGTCAACCGGATCAACGCGGCCAGGTGTACCCTGTGCCCACAACACCCGCCGGTGGCGAGGGCCTCTGGGACCTTCTGCTCGATGAACCGCGCGGCCGTCTGTACCTGACCAACTCCGGCTACAACCGCATCGAGGTCTTCGACCTGAGAAAGGGCCGTTTCATCCAACCCATCGAAACCGGCCAGTTGCCCCACGTGATGGCGATGTCGCTCGATGGCAGCACGCTCTACGTGGCCAACACCGGCGGCGAGAACATCCAGTCCATCGATCTCGAAACGGGCAAGGTCACCGGGCAGATCATCTTCCCGCCCATTCCGCGCGCCGGCAACACGGGCCTCATCCGTCCGTGGGCCATGGCGATGGGGCTGTCAGGCCTTCAGTTCATCATGTCCAATGGCTTCGTCTGGAAAGTCACCGGCGACGAAGCGTCGCCACGGGCGGCATCCAACCTGTTCACCGGCGCCATTGGCTTCCCGCAGTACATGTCCGGGAGCGCGGGCGGCGAATATGTGGTGGCCATGTCCGGCACGGGGGTCGCCTACCTCTACGATGGCCTGCTGGACTCCTTCACCTCCATACGCGCTGTCTACACCCAGCCGCCCATCAGCTACTTCGGGCCGCTGGCCGCGGGTCCCCTGGGCAGTTTTCATCTGGCGGGCGGCCAGATCCTCAGTTCCGGTTTGTCGCCGGTGGGCGGCTCCGAGCGTCCGGGCGTCACCCAATTCGGCCCGCCCCCGGGACCCGGCCAGCCCCCCACCCAGACCATCGTCAGCGCCGGCCAGCGCAACGTGGCGTCGGTTTACCCGATGAGCGAGTCGCGCTTCGTCCGCCTCACCACACCGGTGCGCCAGAACATCACCGTTGCCACACGTGACGATCCACGCACGACGCTCGAGGTGGTCGACATCCGGACTCAGGCGGAGTCCGTGGCCGGCATCGTTCCCGAAAATCCGGTCACCAATGTGTTCGGCGCCCAGCGAGCCAACATCGGTTCACGCCAGATGGTGACGGATTCGAAGGGCACCGTGTACGCCATCACCATCTCGGGCCTCAGCGTCATTCCAACCACACCCGCCAGCACCGCCACCCAGCCAAGGCTGCCCAACGGCGCCCGGAACGTGGTGAACTCCACCGACGGAACGGCCGTCATCCGGCCCGGTTCGTTCGTGACCATCACGGGCCTGAATCTGGCGGGCGCCGCTACGGCGGACCAACTGCCGGCGCCGACGGTTCTTGGCGGCACCTGCGTCACGTTCAACGACGTGCCGCTGCCGCTTTTGCAGACTTCGCCAACGCAGATCTCAGCCCAGATTCCAGCCACGGTGCGGCCCGGACAAAATGTGGTCCAGGTCCGCTCCCTGGCGACTGCTCAATACGGCGATCCGGTTGTGGTGGGCGTCACCCGCTAACGCCGGCGCCGCATCCACCAGAGGCCGCCCAGTCCGGCGCTCAGCAGCCAGCCCGCCGCCGGTTCCGGCACCGGGTTGTGCAGCAATGTCGACTTCATCAGGATTTCTCCATCCAGAGGAATCGAAAACGGCGGGTTCACCGAACCATGGAACATCGCATCCAGGGTTACCACCGCGTGATGCTCGCTTCCCAGGATGGCTGTCGAAATCAGATCGCGGATGGTGTTCATCGACGCCAGGATGTGGATGCTGTCGTTCGCCCCGTCTCCGTTGATGTCGAACGGGAAGGGGATCGTGGTTTCGAAGGTGCCGGAGAATGTGGCGCCGACGGGCGGGAAGCAGCCAAAATTCGGTTTGCTGAGGTCGGCTGCGCAGCCGGCGCTTTCAAGCGTCGCCTTGCTCGAAAAACCGGAACGCATGATCGGTGAGGCGAGGGCCGGGAAGAAGTTGTTCACCGGATCGATATCCTCGATTTTCGCGCCGAACATAAGGTTGAATTCACTGAAAATGTTGAGCGGGGATCCGCTACCCACGTTCCCGTCGCCGTTGTTCTGAATGATCGTTTTCCCGACGGCTTTTCCCGATATCGTGACCTTGGACATCACAAACCGGAATCCCGCGCTATCATCCGGCTGCGCCGGGCCCATGGCGCGTCCCAGCGGAATGCCGCCAGTTCCCATGAGCATGAAATCGAAGGTTGTGGTGATTTCTCCTACAACCGCGCCCGGAAGTGTGGACACGGCGAAAAGGATAAGCAGAACTGCACGCATGTTTCCTCCTGAGTGTTGAGTGAGTCAACGGACGGGAGGATTGTATCGAATCCAGCTATGTTTTTCCCAGGAGTTGCCCAATTGCGGCGGCCAATTGTTCTCCGAATCGCACCCGGTCCTCCACCAGCGGGCGGCGGCCCAGCCTGCTGTTCATCGAAATCCGCTGTTCCATGGTGAATGCGGGGATGCCCCACCAGGCAAACAAGCCCTGTGCCACAGTCATCCGTCCAGGCTTCCCCGGCGTTGTGGTCACCTCGGAGTGAAAGAGGGGCCTTGACGGGTTGAACGTACTGAATTTCTCCATGCGGTCGAAGAACCCCGCCGCCAGTTCGTGATGCGCGCCGCCCGGAGGGCCTTCCAGATACTCCGACGTTTCGGTGTTGTGCAGTGTCAGGAACAGATCCACGGTGCCGCCGCCCGCGCGCCACCCTTCCATCGCCTTCATCACAGCGTGGTTCTCGGGCATCTTGACCGGGTCCGGTGTGTCCCAGTTCCGGTTCAGGTCGAAGCCGTGAACGTTGAATCGAACATTCCCGCGAGCCACTCCATCCGGATCCGGCATGGGGACAATCTTCCAGGTCACGTCCCCACCGCCGCCCTCCAGCAACTTCCGCACCAAACCCTCACCGGCCCACGAAGAACCCGTCTCCCAGCCATGCTGCCGGAACATCAGCCAGGCGGTCTTGGCGCCGCTGCCAATGGTCCAAAGGTAGAGCGGCCGGCCCTGAACGCTCTTGCCGATCACCTCTTCGCGGAAGCCGCGCCGCCCTTGGGCCCGCTGGCGCAGCCGTGCCAGATGCTCGCCCGTGTACGGTGGCACGTGCGCGATCCAGAACGGGAACTGCCTGGGCTGGATCGTCAGCCGCATCCGCGGCTCCGCCGCATCGTACTCGAAAGTTTCCACGTGGCTCCAGGTCTGGTTGTCGTAGCTGATCACGGGCGGCGTGTCCGCGGTCACCGCGCCCCGGTTGGGTTTGTAGTTGTACTCACCCGGCAGATCCACCAGATCGAGCGTCACCGGCTGCGCCCCCTGGCCATCGACGCGAAAGTAGTACCAGTTGGCCTGCCGGTTGCGCCCATCCTGGTCCTTGTCGCCCGCCAGAGCCAATCGCAGTCCTCGCTCCCCCTGCGCCTCCACGCGGCCAATGGAACCGCCCTCGAAATCCGCCCGCGCGCTCAACCCCGCGCGCCGGGTGGGATTGACGAAGGCCCCATTGCCCGCCACGTCCCAGACCGCCACGCGGGCCCAGCGCCAGCCCGGGGCCTGCACCGTCCACTCGTAGTTCGAACGGCGGAACTCGGGGGTATCCGAAAGGTCAAAGACCTGCCGGCGTACTTCGGTCCCGTCACCCCACACCACTTCGGCCATGCGCAGCGGGAAGGTGTTCTCCACCACCGCGCGCACTGTGATGGCGCCCTGATCGCCGCCGATCACTGTCCGCGGCAACAGCACTTCGCCGGTGGACATGAAGTAGTTCCCACGGTCGATCGCGTCAAGCATCGTTCCATAGGAGTCAAACCCCGGCACCTCGCCAATCCGCACGTAGTTCACGTTCATGTGCGCGTAGACTTCGTGCGTCGCATCGAACTGGAACAGGTCCGTTTCGGCCAGCAGCCGCTTGGGCAGGTCCCGGTGATTGAGGTCGTCGAGGAGCTTGAGGGACCGGTCGCCCAGGCGGGGCGATGACAAGTCAGCAGGCATCTGCTTCCACCCCGCGCCCCAGTACCGCGGATCGCGGAAGGGCTCCGTGTCCATGATCTTATCCGGGAACCCCTTCGACCCCTTGGTGCGCGGGTGTGTCTGGTACATGAAGCCGCCCTCGGCGCGCACCAGATCCAGCATCTCCTTCGGATTCCCCGTGCGATAGACCTTGCCGAACACCGGGTCCTGGGTGACGAACGGCTCGTTCGGGCGCCGGCTCATGATCCACTGGACGGGCTTCGGAAAGACCACCGCCCAGTGGCCCCCCAGATGGACGTTGGCCTCCTCGGCCGGGATCACCAGAAACTCAGGATCGGAGAGCGCCCGGGTGTAGCGGTAGTAGGCTTCCAGCTCCTTCAAACGCGTTTCTCCGCGGTCCTGGGGATGGCCGTCGCCGTGAAAGTCCATGATCATGGCCGCATCCACGCCCATACTCTTCAGCACCGTCTTCCACGGCGGCACCCAGCCCGGTTTCTGGGCCAGGGCTTGCACGGTGTATGCCAGGTGCCAGTGGGCGGCCAGCGTCCGGTAGCCGGGAACGTGCACGTAGCGGTCCCCGTGGGTGTACCGCAGGGCATCGTCCATGGCGGCCCGCGGCGGGCGGTCATCGGCGATCAGGAACAGGCTCATCCGCTGCTCGGTGCCGGGCGGGGCGTTCATCCAAGGGTAGAAGCGCCAGTCCTCGTCGTTCAACTGCCGGATCCCCAGGCCGATCTGGCCGCGCCAGCCCGAATGCCACACATGGGCCAGATTCGTGGTGAAGTCGCGGGGCATAAAGTATTGATGCGGCAGAGGAAACACCACCACACTCCCCCGGCCCATGGCCGCCGAGATCATCCGGAACCGGGCCGCCACCGGACGCCGGTCCGGACCGTCGGTCGGGATGGTTTGAAACGAACCCGACGTGTCGAAATAGGATATGCGGCTTTCCATGTTGTTGCCGGGGCGGCGGTCCGCATCGCCCGCCATCCGGATGCCGGCATCGTAGAAATAGGCCGTGTCGGGTTCGCTAGTCGTTAGTACGGCCTCCTGCTGAATGAGGCTGGAGCCGTCAAAGAAGGTGTAGCACCACCGCCCCACGAACGGACCTGCGGTAAGGCCGTCCAGGCAGACCTCCGCCCGGGCGCCATTGCCGGTCGCCTGGGCCCGCGTGGGCCGGAACTGGGGCAGGAACCGCCGGGTACCCTCGGGGTGGCTGGGCGGATAATCGAAGAACTCGTCCCAACCACCGCGCCGCTTGCCGGTTTCGATGTTGAAAACCGGGTTGATCCGCTCGGCCAGAGCCACCCCTTCCAGTTTGAGAGCCGCAATCACGGGTTTGGCGGTGTCCAGGTTGAAATCGGCGGAACGAACCCGGGAGCGGGCGTCGCGCCACTCCACGGTCAGCAGTTCCCCGGATGCGCGCACGGTGACCCGGCCCGGGCGGACGCCGGTGGTGTCGGCTGGAATCACGGCCGCCAGCAGGGGGGTGGCGATCAGCCATAAGAGGGATCTCATCGAACTGTAACTCCTTGATCCTTAAGATAATCGTCCACGCTGTAGTACGTGCCGGTGCGGTACAGGCGCCCGGCGTCTTCCACCGGGTGGGTCCAGTTGATGCTCCACCGGTCGCCGGTCCGGCGCATCCACGCGGCGAGGTCGCGATCCAGCTTGCGGATGAGGGCCGCCGAATCCGGGTCATCCACCAGGTTTTTCCGCTGAAAAGGGTCCTCTTTGTTGTCGTAAAGCACCCATGGCTTGGCCTCGGTTCGCGCGTAGGTGTACCGGTTTGTCCTCAGGCCCCGCCAGGAATGGGGTGTTCCGTCACCCTGAAACGGACCAAAAATCTGCAAAAAAGCCGCTTCAGGACCCTTGGAAGCGCTCCCGGTGAGCACGTTTGTGAGGTCCGTGCCCTGCATCGCCCGGGGCCGGGGGATGCCGCACAGGCCGAGCAGGGTGGGCGCGAAGTCCACCTGGGTGAAGATGGCATCTGTTTTGCCACCCGGTTTGATCCGGGCAGGATAGCGCACAATGCCGGGAATTCGGATCGACTCCTCCCAGGGTTTGCGCTTCAACCGGAGGCCCTGGGAGCCGAGCATGTCTCCGTGGTCGCTCGAAAACAGCACAATGGTGTCGCGGGCCAGACCCAATTCATCCAGTTTGCTTACCACGCGGCCCACCTGATCGTCGACAGCCTCAATCATCGCGTAGTACTCCGCGAGTTGGGCAGGCGTGACGCCGTTGGCGGCCGCCTGGAAGTTGGGCCGTAACTGGAGGCGGGCCGGGTCGTAACGCCGCGAGTACTCGGGCGGCGCCTTGTAGGGATCGTGGGGCGGGCCCATCTGAATGGTGAGGAAGAAGGGGCGTTTGTCCGTCTTCCAGGCATCGAGGAACTCAAGCCCAAGATCCGTCCAGCCCTCGGCTTCGAACTTTTTCATGGGCAAGGGTTCGGGCGAATCGCGGAAGTATTGGGTGTTGAAGTGGGCGTGGCTGCATTCGTTGGCGGCCCACCATTCGAACCCCTGGCGGCGATCGCCGGGCGGCACGAAACCGGGCATCCGGGGGCCGCCGTCGAGGTGCCATTTTCCAACAAAACCGGTGCGATAGCCGGCTGAGCGGAGGATCTCAGCCAGCGTTACTTCCGACTCCCGCAGCCGCAAGTCGTTGGCAATCATGCCGTTACGGTGCGCGTAGGCGCCCGTGAGGATGTTCGCCCGGGCGGGGCAGCAGACGGGGGTGTTTGCGTAGGTATGTGGGAGGTAGAGGCCAGCCACGGCCAGCCGGTCAATGTTGGGGGTGCGGGCATTCGGGTCGCCCGCACAGCCCATGGCCATGCCGCGAAACTGGTCCGGCATGAGGAACACGATGTTGGGGCGCGGCTGAGTTGAGCCCAGGGCGGTGGCCGCGGCGGCGAGAAAGGTGCGTCGAGTCAAGACGAACGTAGTGTACCGGAACCGGATGGCCGATGAAGAGAGTAGAGGAAGTTTCCGCGCCGGGGCAGTACTATCCGGGCCAGGAGATGTTCCTGCTATCGTGAAGGAGTACCTCGCCACTTCATGGGTTTTCAAGTTCAACCAATCAGGGACTTTCTGGTCCGTCCCGCTCTGCCAGCCAGCCTTGCGCGCCTGCCCGAGATCGCCTACAACCTTCTGTGGGGGTGGGACCACCACCTGAGGAGTCTCTTCCGCCGGCTGGACCCGGTGATGTGGCGCGGCGGGCACAACCCTGTTCTGATGCTGAGCCAGCTTCCGCAGGATGTGATCGAAAAGGCCTCCAAGGACCCGCGCTATCTGGCGATTTACCGCCGCGCCTGCGAACGCCTGGACAACTACCTGGCATCGGGGAACGTGGGCCAGCCGGGGATGCTTGTGGGCTACTTTTCGATGGAATACGGCATCGTAGACTGCCTGCAGATCTATTCAGGCGGTCTGGGCGTGCTGAGCGGGGACCATCTGAAGGCCTCAAGCGACGCCGGTGTTCCGCTGGTGGGCGTGGGCCTGCTCTACCAGAAGGGTTATCTGCGCCAGGTGCTCAATCCGGATGGGTGGCAGCAGGAACGCTACCCGGTCAATGAGTTCCCGAACATGCCGGTGACGCCGTGGCTGGACACGGAGGGCGGCGAGATCACGGTGAGCGTCAAACTTCCGCTGGGTGTGTGCCACATCAAGGTGTGGGAGGCGCGGGTGGGCAAGACGCGGCTGATGCTTCTTGACACCAACATCCCGGCGAATGAAAACCCCGAAGTGCGCGAGATCACCAACCAGCTCTATGGCGGCGATGCGCACACGCGGATCAGGCAGGAGATTGTACTGGGTGTGGGCGGCCTGCGGGCGCTTAAGGCGGCGGGATTGAAGCCCACGGTGTTCCACATGAACGAAGGCCATTCGGCGTTTCTGGCCGTGGAACGCGTTCGTGTGCTGATGCGAGAGGAAGGCCTGACCTTCGATGAGGCTCTGGACGCCTCCCGCACGAGCAACGTATTCACCACGCACACCTCCGTGCCGGCCGGCATTGACCGGTTCGACGCCAGTCTGGTGCATGAGTACATGGCCGAGTACTGCCATGAAGCCGGGATCGGCCTGGACCAGTTCTTCGCTTTGGGCCGCAGCAATCCGGCCAATCCCGGCGAGCAGTTCACGATGGCGATCCTGGCCATGAAGACATCGTCCTATCGCAACGCGGTGAGCGTCCTTCACCGGGACGTGTCCCAGGAGATGTGGCAGGATCTTTGGCCGCAACTGCCGGTGTGGGAGGTACCGATTACGTCGGTGACCAACGGCGTCCATCTGCCCACGTGGCTCAACAGCGACCTGGCGGCCATCTACGACAATTACCTGCAGCCGGACTGGCGTGAAGGCTATCAGGATGGGCGCACATGGCACCAGATTGAGGAGATTCCGGAGCAGGAGTTGTGGGAATCCCACAAGCGGCGGAAGCGGCAACTGGTGAACTACATCCGGGAGAAGCTGGTCTCGGCGGCCGTGGCCGGCCGCGCCCCGGCGGCGGAAGTGAAGCGGTTGGGCGAGATCTTCGATCCCGACGTCTTCACGATCGGCTTCGCACGGCGGTTTGCCACCTATAAGCGGGCCACGCTGATCTTCCGTGACTTCGCGCGGCTGAAGAAGATTCTGAACCGCGCGGGCCAGCCGGTGCAGCTTGTGATTGCCGGCAAGGCCCATCCCAAGGATCACCCGGGCAAGACCTACATTCGGGAGATTGTGCAACTGGCTAGGGACAACGACGTGGCGCACCGGGTGGTGTTCATTGAGAACTACGGCCTGCAGGTGGCGCGGGAGATGGTGCAGGGCGTCGACCTGTGGCTGAACAACCCCAAGCGGGGCGAAGAGGCCTGCGGCACCAGCGGCATGAAGGCCGCCCTGAACGGCGTGCTGAATCTGAGCGTACTGGATGGCTGGTGGGACGAAGCGTTCGAGACTTCAGGCGGCTGGGCGATTGGGGACCGGGAGCCGTACGAACCGGATCAGGACGACATCCACGCCAGCGCCGTCTATTCGATGCTGGAAAACGAGATTGTGCCGATGTACTACGCCAATCGCGTGGAAGGCGTGCCGCACGACTGGATGATGCGGGTGAAGACCTGCCTCAAGAACATGAGCCCGATGTTCAATTCGCAGCGCATGATCCACAACTACATGACGCAGTTGTACGAACCGGCGCACCAGGGGTTCACCGAAATGTCGCGCCATGGTTTCCAGGCGGCGCGCGAGCATACATCGTGGTCGCGTGACGTGGCCCGTGCGTGGGAGCGGATCCGTTTCGTGGACCTGGGTTCCGGCCCCGGCGATTCCGTGGTGAGCGGCCACCCGATTCCGCTTCGAGCGGGAATCCACCTGGCCGGGCTTTCGCCCGCCGATGTCCGGGTGGAGGCCGTGGTGGGCCGACTGGGCGCCAACGGCCAGCTTCAGGATACGGAGGTGGTGGTACTGCCGCCGGCCGGGGAAGCAGGCGAAAGCCATGTCTTCGGGCGCGATTTCGTGCCCAGCCAAACGGGGCGGCTGGGGTATTCGCTGCGGGTGAGTCCGAACCATTCGGACGATCCGTTGACGCGTCCGTGCCACAACCTGATCAAGTGGGGGGCGTGACAGACGGGCGTGTCATAGCGCCCGGACCGCTTCGGCCGGAATCTCGATCAGCCAATCCTTGAGGTGCCGCCACGCCTCGGCGTTGGCCAAGCTGACTTCGGCGGCGAGGCCGGCGTTGAAGCGGGCCATCGATCCACGCGGCCGCTCCGACCATTCGATGAGTTGCACGGCCACCTGATTGACGCCCAAGCCCCCTTGGCGCGGTTGCCCCCTGAGCGCGTCCTGACGAAGGCAGAGCTGCACTCGATCGCCCCGGAAGTGCCCTGGCAGGTAAGGCCCGGCGATTTCGGCTGCGCCGAGGGTGGCCTCCAGCAGACGCAGCCTGCTTGTGTTCCGGCCGGGGTCAAGCGCCAGAATCTCAGCGTCGAGCAGGGAATATCCGCCAAGCAGCTGGGCGACTTCGGCCGAGGCGGGCGCCACGGTAATCTCCCTTGGGGACCCTTGTTGTGCCAGCCTGCCCTCGCGCAGCACCAGCATCCGTCCACCCAGTTCGAAGCACTCCTCAAGGTCATGAGTGACCAGCACGATGGGGAGGGCGAACTCTTCGCGAACCTGGCGCACGGCCTGATAGAAACCGGCACGCAGCGGGGCATCCAGCCCGCGTGAGGGTTCATCGAGCAGCAGCATGCGCGGCGCCCCGATCAACGCCCGGGCAATGGAGCAGCGCTGCTGCTGGCCGCCGGACACCTCGCCGGGACGCCGGGAGGCGACGCCGGTGAGGGCGAACTTTTCGAGCATTTCGTTGACGCGCCGGTGGCGTTCCAGCGGCGGGCGGCGTTCGGCCGCGAACTCCAGGTTCTGCCGCAGGGTCATGTGGGGGAAGAGGGCGTAGTTCTGGAAGACGTAGCCGCAGTTCCGCCGCTGGGGAGGCAGGTTGACCCGGGTGGCTCCGTCGAACAGGATCTGATCGTCGAGCAGGATGCGGCCTTCATCGGGCGCCAGAAATCCGGCGAGCGCGTCGAGGGTGAGGGTCTTGCCCGCGCCGCTGGGGCCGAACAGGACGGTGACACCGGCCTGGGCCGTGAATGCGATATCGAGCGTGAAGCCGGCCGAACCCGGCGAGGCGGCGAAGGTCTTCTTGATCCTGGCTTCAATCATGACCGCGCCTGCCGCCCGGTTAGCCGGTTGGCCAACCAGAGAATCAGAATGGCCACCGCGGAGACCACCAGAACAAGCAGCCGCGCCAGGGCGCCGTTGCCGGCTTCCACGGCGTCATAGATGGCGACGGCGACGGTTTGCGTCCGCCCGGGAATGTTGCCGGCGATCATGATGGTGACGCCGAAATCGCCCAGGGACCGCGCGAAAGCCAGCGCCACGGCGGCAAAAATGGGCCGCCTGGCAAGCGGAAAAGTCACCCGCCAGAACAGCTTCCATTCGGGGGCGCCGAGGCAGCGGGCCGCCCGTTCATAGCTGTGATCCACCGATTCGAGCGCGGCTCGCGACGACTTCACCAGCAGTGGCGCGGAGTGCAGAAACGCCGCGGCCACGGCGGCCTGCCAGGTGAACACCAGGGGCCCGCCGAAGAGCCACTCATAGACGGCGCCCAGAGGACTGGTGCGGCCCAGAAGGACCAGCAGATAGTAGCCGAGAACGGTGGGCGGCAGCACCAGCGGCAATGACACCGCGGCATCGAGCGCCTCTTTACCGGGAAAGGCGCGGTTGGCGAGCAGGTAGGCGATCCACAGACCGAGTCCGGCCGCAAGAAGAGTGGAGAGCGCGGCCACGCGCAGACTGAGCCACAGCGGGAACCAGTCTACGTCCACCGGAGTCTAGTGGTGGCCGCCGGCGGGGGCCTGTTCGTGGATCCGAACCGGCTTGGCGTCCGCGGGAAGCGCCACCAACATGTTCTCCTTGCGATAGATCAGCGTGGAGGTATCGTAGCTGGCCAGTTCGAAGCCATGCCCATGCGTGATGGCGTCGGTGGGGCAGGCCTCAACGCAATAGCCGCAGAAGATGCAGCGGTTGTAGTCAATGTTATAGACCGAGGCGTAGCGCTCACCGCCCGAAATCCTTACCTGTTCAGTGTTCTCTTCGGCTTCAATGTGAATGCATTCGGAAGGGCAGGCGGCGGCGCAAAGGAAGCAGGCCACGCACTTTTCGAGGCCGAACTCGTCGCGCTGCAGGACATGCGCGCCGCGGAAACGCTCCTGGAAAACGGGGGGCTTGTCCGGATAGTCATCCGTGAGCGTAGGCTGCATCATCTCCTTGAACGTGATGCTGAGGCCTTTGACGAGCGCGGAGGCGCCCTCAAGCACGTTGGTGATCTTCGGCATATTCCTTTCTCCCAGTGTAGTGGAAGCGGAAGGTGGATTGAGAATGAAGGCAAAGCCCGCCGGGCTTCAGTTCCTGGAAGATCAACCGGGGCGCAGCAGGGGCACGGCTTCGTGTGGCTGGAACAAGGCCACTCCGGCGCGCGCCGCCAACTCTTCCAGGGCCTTCTTATCAAAGCCGCTGGAGGCCCAGGAGATGGCGGCGCCCGGCTCGACAACGAACATCGACGGCACGTGGGTGATGCCGAAGGCATTGCTGGCCGGATATCCGGCGGCGTCCAGCAGGACCGGAAAGGTCACGCCAAAAGCACGGTTGAAACCTTCGGTGTTGCGGGCATTGTCCTGAGAGACGCCCACCACGGGAAGAGAGCCGGCGCGGGCCAGACGGTCGAGGAACGGGAACGTCAACTGGCACACCGGGCAACTCACCTTGAAGAATGCGAGGACCACCGGGCCGGATGTAGTGAGGGTTTTCAGTGTTTGCACGGCGCCGCCCAGCAGCGGCAGTTCGAACGCGGGCGCGGGGTTTCCGGCCATCAGCATTGGTCTATTTTCCTTCCCCGGCAATCCGGAAATCCCAAACCTGAATATTGATCTTGCCTTCGGTGTACTCGACGACGGCGTAGTCGCCCGGGGGTAGCGGTTCGGTGGGCCAGACTTTGTAGAGTTCGCTGCCCATCTGGCGGCGGAACGTTTCGACAAGATCCTGTTTTTCCTCGGTGACCATGTTGACCACGGGTGCAATGGTCAGTTCCTGCACGATGCGAACGCCTTTGCCCGGCTTCAGGCGCAGGATGGCGAACCGTTCGATCTCCGAGAGGCGGATGTAGAATTCGGGACGCGGCTCCGTGATGGTGAACGCCGAATGCTCGCCGTCGAGTTCGACGGTGGCTTTCCCGTTCACGACGGGGATGGGCGTCATGGCTTTGAGAATCGACCGTCTCTTGTTGTTCTGGAGCTTCGATTCAGCTTGCTTGAGCGGTTTGATGGTGGCGCCGTCCACCCAATAGGCGCCGGTTTCGGGGGGCACCGACCGGATCTCCTTGAGTTCGGCCCGTTCGGCGGCGGCTTCTTCGGCCTCTGCCTTTTCGGTGGCGCGAACGGAATCCTGGCGCGACTGGATCTCGTTTTCCGTGCGCTTCAGGTCGACGATTTCGGAGGGGATCTCTTCCCAATCGGCACGTTCGATGGAGTAGAACCGGACACGGTCGCCTTCGACGCGGTATTCGCGGACTACGTGGTGCTCGCCGTCTTTCAGATAGAGCTTGATATTCGCCGCGGCCAGCAGGCCGGCGAATGCGATGGCCAGACTGAGAAGGCGGAGGTGCATGGTGGAACGGGCTCCGATTCCAGTGTCGCTGTTCGCGGCGGTGTGTTCAAGTGGGCGCGGGTTTCCAACGCAGAGTGAGCCTGAAAGTATCGCGTGTGGACGGTTCGGTTAGCCAAGGTGCCGGCGCAGGCCATTCATCCAGGCACGCGCTATGATGGCGAGCACGAAGGAGCTGGATATAGCCTTGCGCCGAGCGCTCATTTGCCTGCTCATCGTAAGCATTGGGTTGTACTCGCGACCGCCCGAGCCGAAGGGCCCACCGGTTCGATCGATCAAGGTCAAGGCGCTTTCGGGCTCAAGACGTCAAAACCAGCACGGATTCAGGCTGCGCTGGCGGCGCTTGGAAAGCAGTTGTCTCTTGAAGTCCGCGACGCCGCCTGAGGGCAAGCCAGATCTTTACTTTCTGATTCCTACTCCGGGCATGCGCAGCCGAACGTCTTGCCGTTCTTCATCACTGGCTTATTGCCGACCGTCCAGTAGCAGGACTTGCATTTCGGCGCCGGCCCCACGCTAGAAACGGAGACGCCAACACCAGTTCCTTTGGCCACCGGCACCGTCCCGCGCCCGAGGTTGAGGGAGGAGGTTCCTTCGCCTCCGAAGTCGCGGAACATTCCCGTATCAAAGATCCCGCTCACCCAAACGGCGGTCGAGAACTCGATATGCAAGTCCGTCACATCCTGGCCGGTTTCGTTGCGAAAATCAAAGCGCCCCTGATGCATCTCTGGCGCAGGCGCTCCAATCGACCTTGCGGCTTCGGCCAGTGCCTGCGGCGTGTGAACCTTGTGCGCCTTCGCCCGTGCCTTCCTGCAATCGTCGTCGTTCACCATCCCATTCGGCGCGCAATCGCTCATCAATCCTTTCGGCGCGTTGTTGTTCTGAGGCAGGCCCAATGCATGTCCCAACTCATGCGCCAGAATCTGTCCGAACGTGGTGGCGACACCCCGCTTCTTGCAGTCATCCACAACGTTTCGGCCCACCACGACGGACGAGTCCCCGGCCTTCCCGCCCGGATCGCAAGCCGCGCCACCACCCTCCTTAGTGCTGTCCTTAAGAACCACTTTCACGCAGGTTTCCCCGGGAAATCCGGTGCGGATACGGATGCGGCATTTCTGCCAGATCTGGTTGGCATCCTCGATCATCTTGTCGAGGTCGTCCTTCCAGAGCGTTTTGTCACCCATGTACACGAACTCGATGCACAGTTCCCACTGGTTGCTTTCAAGAGCAAGCAACGGCTCGAATGGCACGCTCACTCTTGCATTGTGCAGAACGCCACTGCTCACCTCGCCGAGCGGCACCGCACCTGCCTGAAAGCTGAACCTCATCGGGCCATCGAGCGTAACTCGGCGTGCATCATAATCAGCCGTCAGTTCCAACTGCGCCGCCACCGGCTGCTCCGCCGGCCAAGCGTAATCATCAAACATCCGCTTTCCCAGCCGCTGGTCGAGCGCATCGTAGAGAAGCGCCCCTTCGAGACGCGCCTGAATCCGGAACCGGCCGGCGGGCTCCCGAGGCGACTCGACCGTGCCGACCGCGTTGTCGAATCGAAACACCAGCGCACCCGTGGACTGGCCGCCCAGCGTCACGGCGTCCGCGCGCAACAGCCCGCCGGCGATCTGAATCGGAGAACTGAACGCCGGACCGTGCTGTATGCTCGCAAACAGCAACTGTCCCTGCAGGCGTGTCGGCACGGACCCTTGTGGACCGGTGATCTGCATCCGCGCCTCTTCAATGTTCACCAGAAACAGATAGGGATGCTGGGGGATGCGCGCCCCGGGACGGTCGGCCAGCGTCGGAACCAGCCCTAGACAAAAGACACCGAATTTTGTCAGGGCGCCACGCATAGTCTTCAAACCTCGGATGAAACCGGAATCTCCATTTTGGCTCCCGGCACGAAAGCAGTATACACTCACTAGCGCTCCTGTCAAGCCTCCGAGGGCCTCCTGTCAAGGCAAAGTAGAAATGTCCCCCTGGCTGGCAAAGTAAGAATGTCCCCTTTTCCGAGGCCTGGAAAAAAGTCATGGTAGTCTGGGCTCGCCGGTGAAGCGGAGACGGGCAATGCTGGCGAGCA
>VFZY01000003.1 GCA_016870915.1 Acidobacteriota bacterium
AGAGTCGGGTCCGCAGAGCGCCTACTCGGCGGCCTCTTCTGTTTTACCGCAGGATTCTCAGGGGTCCCAAGTGGTGTCAGACCCGATCTATCGACCCGCTCAACTCGGCGGCGTGCATAGTTTAGGTGGCAAGATTCGCGCCGCCCACCCGGTCGCGAGCCATCTCATGCCAGGCCAGAATCCGCTTGGGATACGCCCGCGCTTCGCCGTTCAACGCGATTCCGAACACAACATGGGAGTCCTTGAGATACCCTGCCTCGGCCGCCGGCATGGTCTTCGGATCGACAAGCGGCGGAATCCCATTCACAACCACACCGCCCCACTCGATCTGATCAAGCCGGATGCGCGATTCGGCTTTGGGCGGAAAGAACTCCGTCATGCGCGGGTCGATGTTCGAATAGAACTGGCTCTTGAACGTGGCGTAGTCCGGGTGTGGATCATACGGGACGGTCCAAACCCATCGCGTCCACGCGCGAAGATCGGTGCCAAAGTGCTGCCGCGTCCGGTCCGACAGAAAATCCAGAAGCCGCCGTTGAATCACCGGGTTCGGATTCAACGCCCCGTAGATCCGCAACAACTCCACCAGCATCACGGCATAGGAATCACGCCACACCGCCGTGATCCGCCGCGCGGTTTCCTTGAACTTCGTGTTGTCGGGAATGAGCAGAAGGTAGAAATCGTCAAGCGGTGGATGGGAATCCTGCGCCAGGGCTGGGAGAGCTGAGAGAAAAAGTCGCCGGGTCATCGTCCCATGGTCTTGAAATCCGGATGCTTGCATCATTACCCCTCACCCTGCCCGCAACTCCGCAATCGTGGCCCCCGCCCCGCCTTCCGCCGCCGTCGCCGGATAGTAGCTCGTCACATGCGGACTGGCGGCCAGCAGTTCCCCAATCGCTTTTTTCAGAATGCCCATGCCATGCCCGTGAACAATCCGGATCCTCTCCACCGACGCGAGCACAGCATTGTCCAGAAATTTATCCACTTCGTCACAAGCCTCCTCCGCCCTCTTGCCAATCACGTTCACTTCCCGCGTCGTCACCGCCCACGCCGGCCCGGACGCGAACGTCACATTGCGCGGCAACTTCGACCCCGCCGTGGGAGCCGCCTCCGGCAGCACCTCCAGCACGTCATCCGCCGCCACCTGCAGCTTGAGAAACCCCGCCTCCACCTCGATCATGCCGTTCGAGAGCACGCGCCGCACCCGGGCCGGCTCCCTCACGTCGCGCAGCCGCACCCGCACGCCTTCGCTCACCGCCACCGCCGCCGCCGCGCTTTCCGGCCGCAACACCCGCGCCGCCGCCTGCTGGAACTCACGCGACGTCTTCGACGCCCGCACCCTGGCATTCTCCGCCGCCTTGCGCGACGTGGCGTTCTGCTCAATGTCTCCAATCGCCGCGCGCGCCGCGGAATCGAACCCGCGGACCGCTTCATCCACCCGCCGCTCCAGTTCCTTCAGCTTCGCGGCCTCGCGCGCGGACGCCGCCTGCTCCTGCTCCCGCGCGCTACGCGCCACGGCCGTCTTCTGCTCCTCCAACTCACGCTCCCGGGCCGCCAGCCGCTCCAGCCGCTGGTGAAGCTCGCCCAGCAACTGTCCCAGATCCCGTTCACCGTCCTTGAGCACACTCCGGGCATGCGTCAGAACCGCGGCCGGCAACCCAAGCCGCGATGCGATATCCAACCCGGCGGACTTCCCGGGCGCACCCAGCCGCAGCACGAACGTTGGCAGCAGCGTCGCCTCATCGAACCCCATGGAGCCATTCACCACACCGGCCGTCGTCGCACCGTAGATCTTGGGCGCAACCAGATGCGTGGAAGCAATGGTGAACGCGCCGCAACCACGGAACCGGTCAATCAGCGCCACCGCCAGCGCGCCCCCCTCCTCGGGATCCGTGGCCCGCCCCAATTCATCCAGCAGGACCAGTGAATCGCGCGTCACCGCCTCCAGCAGATCGCCGACATGCGTCATGTGCGACGAGAAACTGCTCAGGCTCGCCTCAATCGACTGGTTGTCGCCGATATCCGCAAGCACCTGTTCGAACACCGGAATCTCGGCCCGGTCGCAAGGCACCGGCAGCCCGGACTGCGCCATCAGCACCAGCAGCCCGGCCGTCTTCATGGCCACCGTCTTCCCGCCCGTATTCGGACCGCTGATCAGCAGCGTACGGTTCGCCTCATCCAGTTCCAGCGTCACCGGAACCACTGCCTTGCGCTGGCGCCGCAGCACGTCCTCAAGCAGCGGGTGCCGCGCGCCCGCAATCGACAACCGCCGCACCGGCCCCTCGGACATCACCGGCGCCACGGCGTCAAAGTCCACGCCGAACCGTGCCTTGCCGAACAGCAGGTCAAGCACGGCCACCGTGTCCAGCGCCGCCGCGATATCAGCCGCATGCTCCCGAAGCCGTCCCGTCAGTTCACGCAGAATGCGATGCACCTCGGCAAGTTCCTCGCCCGCAAGACGCACCAGATCGTTGTTCAGTTCGATGGTTTCAAACGGTTCCACGAACAGCGTCTGCCCGGTGCCGCTGGCGCCGTGAATCACGCCGTTCACTTTGCGCCGCTGCCCGGCCACAATGGGCACCACGAACCGCTCGTTGCGAACGGTGACAAAGTCCTCCTGCAGCAGCCCGTCGTCGCGATGCGCGCGCAGGAACCGCTCCAGGGACTCCTCAATGGCCGCGCGCTGCCGCTGCATTTCACGCCTGATCTTCGCCAGAGCCGGGCTGGCGTGATCGGCCACTGTGCCATCCGGCAGGATCTTCCCGCTGATCGCGCCAATCACCGGCCGCAGGTCAGCAATGCGGTGTGCGTACCGGCACACAGCCGGGTAGCGGGCCGCGGCGGCCAGCAGACCCTGCCTGATCGACGCGGCCCGGTCCAGCCAGCGTTCCAGGTCAAGAATCTCGGCGGCATCCAGCACCGCTCCCTCAATGCGCAGCTTGGCCAAGGGCTGGGTCACCTCGGGCAGACCGGCGAAATGGAATCGCACCGCGCCGTCCCCGCCCGTCTGGCGTGGCCCCGCGGCATCGCGCAGATACGTCATCGCCTCGCGGCATTCGGCATGCGTCTGGTTCAGGGCGAAGGCGTTGGTGCGCGGACCCAGGGCGGCCAGCAGCGCGCGGCCCGGCGGGCTGTCCACATACCGGCCCACCACGGCCTTCAGCGCGTCGAACTCCAGAAGATCGTCACTCCAGCGGGACATCTAACTTCTAGAGTGCCACGCGGTCACAGCCCGTGCGCCGCCGCCATCCGGAAAGCCTTCTCCAGCACCGTCAGCGCACCCTCGGTCAGCGGCAGCCCGCCCAGTTCATCGCGCCGGATCCACCGTGCCGCCGGGGCGTCGTCACCCGCCCGCAACTCGCCCGCCACGTGGCGGCACAGGTAGTCGAGAATCACGTAGTGGTACCGCGTGCCGCCATCGGGCCCGGACGTGATGCGTTCGAAAACCGTCACCAGTTCCAACGGTTCCACGGTCAGGCCGGTCTCTTCCAGCATCTCCCGGCGCAGCGCGGTGTCCAAAGCCTCACCCGTCTCCACCGCACCGCCCGGAATCGACCACTGGCCCTTCAGTGGTTCCCGTCCCCGCTCCACCAGCACCACGCTCTGGCCCCGAATCACAATGCCCGCCGCTCCAAGGGTCGGGTGGGCCGGATACTCGCGCCGAATCGCCACGCTAATGCTGGACGGCCCCCTTCACCGGTAGCACCGTGCGGTAGACAGAGGTCCGCGCCGTGATGAACGCCGTCATCCAGTCGCCACCGCCAAATGCCAGGTTCGACGGCGTCTCCGGCATCTCAATCGTGTGGATCAGCTTGCCCTGCGGCGAATAGACGTACAACTCCTTGGCCGTCACGTACAGGTTGCCCTTCTCGTCCGTCTTGATCCCGCCCGGCACACCCTCAATTCCGGTCACCACCTCGCGTTCGCCGCTGGCGGAGCCCTTGTTGTCCAGATCATACGCCCGCACGTTGCGCTCATCGGAGTTGCTCACATATAGCACGCGGCCGTTCGGCGACAGAGCGATTCCGTTTGGCCGCCCGTTCGGCCTCGCAATCACTTCCATCTCGCCTTTGGGCGGAATGTGGAACACGCCATGAAAGTCCAGTTCCCGCGAGGCTGTCTGCGATCCAAACGCGGGGTCGGTGAAATACACGTGGCCGTCCTTGCGCACCACAATGTCGTTTGGCGCGTTCAGTTTCTTTCCCTGATACGCGGACGCCAGCACTTCCACCGTGCCCTTCTTGTCCATCCGGATCACGCGCCGTCCGCTGGTTTCGCAAGTGTACAGACGCCCCTGCGCGTCAAACGCATTCCCGCTCGCCCCGTTTGACTTGTCGCGCGCCACTCCCGTCCCATCCACGCCGATTTGCAGGATTCGATTGGAAGGCACGTCGCTGAACAGCAGGAAGTTCCCGTCCCGCGACCAGACGGGTCCTTCGGTGAACCGGTATCCGCCGGTCGCCTTCTCCAGCCGCACTTGGGAGAAATCCTGGCCCCAGGCCGTCACCACCAGCAAGGCGGAACCCCACGGACGCATTAGAGGTACTTCTTCAGGTCGGGATTGACTTGCGCCTGAACATCGGGCTTGTCCAGGTCTTCTTTCAGAATCAGGCGCGGCGCCAGGTTGTTGATCTTCACCGGCGTTTCGCCATTCAACTTCTTCACCGCCGCCACCACGCTCTCGTAACCCATCTTGAACGGGTGTTGAACCACCAGCGAATCCACCACGCCGGCGCGCAGGTCCTCAAGCAGCGTCGGGCTCCAGTCAAAACCCACCAGACGCACCCGCGACTTGCGACCCTTCAGCGCCTGCACCGCGCCGGCCGTGGATGACTCGTTCGAAGCGAACATCGCATCCAGCCCAGGCACCGCGGTCAGCATGTTCTCCGCCACCGCCAGGGACTTGGCGTAATCAGCCCAGCCATACCGCTTGTCGGCAATCGTGATTCCGGGGAAGTTCTTCTTGATCGTGTCCTCAAACCCCGCCTCGCGGGCCATCGTGGACGCAGCCCCCGGCTGCACCGCCACAATCACCACCTTGCCCTTGCCGTCGAGGATCTTTCCCATCCGCTCAGCCGCCATCTGGCCGGCCTGATAGTTGTCGGTGGCAACCTGGGACACGAAATTCTCCGTGTCAACGCCGGAATCGAAAATCACCATCGGGATCTTCTCGCGCCAGGCACGGTCCACCACACTCACCATCGCCTTCTTGTCAATGGGAGCCAGCGCGATCGCATCCACGCGGCGGTTGATCATCGCATCGGCAATCTGCAGTTGCACGTTGAAATCCGTCTCGACGGGCGGCCCGTTCCAGATGATCTCGACGTCCAACTCACGCGCGGCGGCGTTCGCACCGGCATGCACCGATTGCCAGAAAAGATGTGCCTGCCCCTTCGGAATCACGGCGATCACGCGCTTCTTGTTCCGGCTGCAGGCCGTGGCGCCGGCCAGCGCGCCAAGGCCGGCCAGCAGAAAGCGGTTGCGTGAAAGCGGGCGGCCCGCCGAAGCGTTCTGGCCTGTGTTGACCGGGAACGTCATTGCGGGAACTGAGTGGGCTCCTTGATGCTTTGCCAGGAGGTTCCGTCCAGCGCCTTCATGAACTCCACCAGGTCCTTCTTTTCCTGCGCCGTCAAGTTCAGCTTCTTCATCTCGATGGCCAGGTTCTTGTTGGGCACACCGCCCTTGTCGTAGAAGTCCACCACTTCTTCCAGCGTCTTCAGGCTGCCGTCGTGCATGTAAGGAGCCGTCCTCGAGATGTCCCGCAGGGTCGGCGTCTTAAACGCGCCCATGTCCTTGGCATCCTTGGTCACCGCAAGACGTCCCGGGTTCGGATTCGGCTTGTCCATCCCCACGCCGATGTTGTGGAAAGCATTCGACGTGAAATTCACACCCTCGTGGCAGGCATCGCACTTCGCCTTGTTGACATAGACGTCGCGGCCGCGAATGGCGGAGGCGCTCATGGCCGCTTTGTTGCCCGCCGTGTACTTGTCGTAGGCCGAACTGCCGCTCAACACAGTGCGCTCGAAGGTCGCAATGGCCTTCGCCACCAGGTCGATGTTGATCTCGCCGGTGCCGAACGCTTTCTCGAACAGCGGGCGGTACCCGGCAATCCCCTTCAGCGTGGCCACCACGTTCGCATGCGTGTTGCCCATCTCGATCGGGTTCTGAATCGGGCCCTTGGCCTGCTCTTCAAGCGACGGCGCGCGGCCATCCCAGAACTGAATGGCGCCATAGGCGCGGTTGATCACCGTGGGGGCGCTCACCCCGCCCTTCTGTCCCCGAATCCCGGTCGAAACCGCCGCGCCGTCAGTGTAGGCGAACTTCGGATGGTGGCATGAGGCGCACGCCACCGTATTGTCCTTGGAGAGCCGCTTGTCGAAGTAGAGCAGCTTGCCCAGTTCCGCCTTGTCGGCCGAGTACGGATTGTCCCGCGGGAACTGAACGGGAAGCAATCCCAGTGGAATGGCCGGGCCGGAGCGCGCGGCGCCCTTGTTTGATTCCTGTCCGAACAACAACAGGGCAGAGGCCGCCGCGGCCAGCCACAACATCGATGCTTTCATGGGAGCCTACTTCTTCAGGTAGCCCTGAACGTAGAGGGCCTTCATGCCCGCGTGCGACGTCAGCGTGCCGGTCACTTCCATGATGTGGGCTGCGTGCTCAATGCCCGCCTTGCGGAAGTCGGTCTGGCCGTCGCGCCGCAGATCGTGCTCTTCGTCCATCAGCATGTAGAGGTTGCCGTCTTCAGTCAGCAGTCCGATCGGCTGGCCCGCGGTGAAACACTTCTGCGCGCAGGAGCGGTGCTTCTCGCCATGCTTGGCCACCTGCAGATAGCAGGAAAAGTCCACGATCTCACCCACCAGCGTCACTACCTTGCCGGCCACGGGCTTGCCGTTGATCGACGCGCCCAGCGTGGTGTTGGTCCAGGCTTCGCCGCCCGTGCCCAGCTTGCCCATCGGGGCTGAGTAAGAGCCGCCTTCCACCTTCCAATCCGGACTGAGAATGCCAGGACCCTTCTTGGCGGCGCCCTTCTTCTCACCCTGGGCGGCAAGGCCCACGGCTAATCCCAGCGCGGCCACGCCCGTGAGTACAACTGTCAGTTTGCGGTTCATTTGGATGTCTCCTATGTCGGTCTTCGAAAGCCCGGCGATGCCGTGGCTGTGTTCCTGTTTGCTAGCCGCGGACGCTCGCGGCGGGAATCTTGCGCGTCAGATCTTCAAACTCGGCGCGGCTCTCGCTGCCGATGGTGAAGCAGTCAATCACGTCGTTGTGAGCCAGGGCGTACTGAAGCGATTCATCCGCCTTGTTCCGCAGCCGGCCCGCGCCCAGAATCTTCATGCCGATAATGCCCTTGCCGGCGGCCTTCATTTCCTTCAGCACCGAATAGACCGTCTTCGGGTCCGCGTCCATGGCCACCTGCGCCGGATTGAACCGCGCCAGGTCCACCTGCACCCACGGAGTCTTGGCCGCTGTGCGCAGCGCTTCGATGGTGTGGCAGGAGGTGCCGTGCGTCCGGACAATGCCCTTCTCGCGAGCTTCCGAGATCACCGCCATCGCGCCCTTCTTGCGCTCCGGCCAGTCGCCGTCCATCATGCAGTGCAGCAGCAGGATATCGATGTAGTCCGTGCCGAGTTCGCGGCGGAAGCGGTCCAGGTCGGCGCGCATCTCCTTCTCAGTCGAGGCGTGCGTCTTCGACAGGATGGTCACCTTGTCGCGTGGAACGCTCTTCAGCGCTTCCTTCAAGTGCGGGTGCGTGCCGTACTGGTCCGCGGCATCCCAGAAGATCACGCCCTGATCGTAGGCCGCGCGGAACATCTCCGCCACGCCCTTCAACCCCAGCTTGCGCGTCTGGTTCGAACTGCCGCCAACACCGTTGGTACCGGTGCCCATGGCCAGGCGGCTCACTTCCACCTTCATCGGGCCCAGCTTCACGCGGTCCGTGGCAAACTTCTTCTCGCCCGCGGCGTAAAGATGGTGCGGAAAGTTCGCCAGCGACACCGCGGCGCCCGCCATCGCGCCTGATTTCAGGAACACGCGGCGATTGGATTTGGGACACACGAATTTGGATTGAGACATGGAGCCTCCCTCGGCAAGTATTGAAAATACCACAAACAGCACATGCCCCGGTTCGCGCTGGCGCGCGGCAAGGGCGGAGGGATACAATGGCTGCTCAATGACTTGCCTGCGGCTTATGCTGGTTCTCTGCGTCCTGAATGGCGCCTGCTGGGCGCAGGAGCGCAGCCAGGCCCGCGCGATGGTGATCAGCCGGCAGGGCATCGTCGCCACCAGCCAGACCCTGGCCTCGGTGGCCGGCGTCCGGATGCTCGACCGTGGCGGATCGGCAGTCGATGCGGCCATCGCGGCAAATCTGGTCCTGGGCGTCGTGGAGCCGATGATGTGCGGCCTGGGCGGCGACCTCTTCACGCTCTACTGGGAGGCGGCGTCGAAGAAGCTCCACGGCTTGAATGCCAGCGGCTGGTCGCCCAAGGCACTGACACTGGACGGCCTGCGCAAGGCGGGCAAATACGGCGTCAACGGCATCGATACCGTCACCGTCCCCGGCGCGGTGGACGGCTTTGCGCGTATCCACAAGCGTTTCGGCAAACTGCCGTGGAAGGATCTATTCGCGCCCGCCATCCACTACGCCCGCCACGGCTTTCCCGTCACCGAAATCATCCAGTGGGATTGGGACCACACCGCCAGCAAGCTGATGGCGGACGCCAACGCCCGGCGCATCTTCCTTCCCGATGGGCGCGCGCCCGAGGTGGGCGGGCTGTTCCGCAACCCGGAACTCGCCGGGGCCCTTGAAGCTATCGCCAACGGCGGCCCCGATGCGTTCTACAAGGGTCCTGTCGGCCGTGCCATCCTGGCCACATCCCAGCGGCTTGGCGGATCGCTCTCCGCGGCCGACTTCGCCGAGTTCGCCTCGGAGTGGGTTGAGCCCATCCGCACGAACTATCGCGGCTGGGAGGTCCATGAGATCCCGCCCAGCACGCAAGGCATTGGCGTGCTTCAGATGCTGAACGTGATGGAGCGCTTCCCGCTGGGCGAGCATGCCGCGCTCAGCACGCAGGCCTACCACCTGAAGATCGAGGCGCAGAAGCTGGCCTATTCCGACATGACCCGCTACGTCGCGGACCCGAAAGCGGCCAGCGTTCCCGTAGCCGGACTTCTCTCCAAGACCTATGCCGCCGAACGCGCCAAACTGGTCAATCCGGAAAAGGCCAACTGCGGCGTCGAAGCTGGTGTGCCGCCCGGCGCCAGCGGCAACACCATCTACCTCTCCGTGGTTGATAAAGAGGGCAACATGGTCTCCTGGATCCAGAGCATCTCCGATCTCTGGGGCTCGGGCATCGTGGTGGATGGCATGGGCTTCCACCTGCACGACCGCGGCCACGGCTTTGAGACCGACAGCCGGCATCCCAACGCGCTTGCGCCCCGGAAGCGTCCTTTCCACACCATCATCCCCGGGTTCATGCGCAAGGGCGCCTTGCAGACCGCCTTCGGCATCATGCGCGGCATGAATCAGGCGCAGGCCCATGCGCAGTTCGTATCAAACGTTGTGGATCACGGCATGAACATTCAGGCGGCGCTCGAAGCCCCGCGCTTTACACGCCGCGGGGGCAGCGGGTGCGACGTGCTGATCGAATCCCGCGTGCCCGGAGCCGTGCGCGATGCCTTGACGGAGATGGGCCACTGGCTGGATGTGCGCGGTGAGTACTCCGGGCTCATGGGTGGCGGCCAGGCTGTAAGCCGGGACCTGGCGGCGGGCGTCAACTATGGGGCTTCGTCACCGCGGAAAGATGGCGCCGCGGTCCCGCAAGCCGACCCCTATTGATTGGGAACACGGCCCGCCCGTGTTCCGTCTTTCCCTGCATGGGAGCAACCTGTATCGCCGGAATCCTCGGCACCCTCGCGCTGGTTGAGGACGGTGCTGAGATCATGGCGCGCATGGCGCGGACCATGGAAGGCGCGGTGGAGGAGCGTCGCCGTTGGATCTACCAGCAGAAGGTCACCGCCCGCCTGGTGCGCACCGATGGCCAGTGGGCCCGCCACGAAAAGCGTGTCTACACCGTGACTCCCGGCCGGGAACGCACGGAGAAGACCCTGGTTTCGCTGGAAGGCGAGCACCGGAAGAACCGGAGCGAAACCCATCGCTACGCCGAAGCGGGATACCGCTCGGGCGGCGTGGACATCGACGGCGAGCTGATCGAGGATCTGATCAAGGATCTCACCGTCAACCAGAAGTCGCGCGACGGCATTCCGCATTCCCTCTTCCCCTTCGCCACGCGGGATCTGCCTCGGTACAAGTTCACATGGCTGGACACCAGGGAGATTGACGGCCGGCAGGCGCACCGCATCGCGTTTCAACCGGCATCCAAGAGCAACTGCATCTCGATCGGCGGGGAGGAGGAAGAAGAAGACCGGCGCTGCCGCGCGGTCTGGAAGGGCGAGGCGCTGGTGGATGCCGGCGAGTATCACCCGGTGCGGATCTACACCGATCTGGCCGTGAAGGTGCCCTGGGGCGTGCGCGCCTTCCTGGGCACCAACGTCCGCCAGGCGGGTTTCTCGGTGAACTACAAGCGGGTAGCGCCGGGCGTCTGGTTCCCGGCCAGTTACGGCACCGAGTTCCGCATCGACGTCCTGTTCGGGTACAAGCGGGTGATCACGCTGGCGCTTGATTCCTCCGAGTTCCGGCGCGCCGCGGCCGAATCCGACATCCGGTTCACTGAGCCGCTGCCTTGAAACGCTCCAGGGCTCGCGCGGCGTCCTCGGGGCGGTTGAGCCTGCGGTACTCGGCGGCCAGCAGATACCAGGCGTCCCGGTAGGAGGCATCCAGCTTCACCGCCTGCTCCAGCCAGCGCAGGCTTTCGGACCGGCCTAGCTTGGCCAGCGCCTTGCCTGCGAGGAAGGCATTGCGGGCCGAGGCCGGATTCCGCTTGGCCGCTTCGGCGGCCAGTTGAAACGCCTTCCCGTACTGCTCGCGCCTGACAAAGAAGTCCGCGAGATTGGCGTGCGCCCAGTCGTAGTCCGGGTGCGACTTCATCACCAGGTCGAGTGATTTGAAGAACGCCTTGAGGGCATCGGAATCGCGCTTGAGTGCGTCGTAGACCAGGCCCAGGTTGTCCCAGGCGCGGTGGTGGGCGGGGTCCAGTTCCACCGCCCTCTTCAGCGCCGTCTCGGCTTGCGCGTAGCTGTGCTGCTCATACCGGATGCGGCCCAGATGATAGTGGGACGCCACGTGACGGGGGTTCACCGCCACGGACTCCTCAAGGGCGTGGATGGCTGTTGTGGCATCGCCCAACAGGAACCGGGCCTGGGCCAGCGAGACCAGCACGTCGTTGTTGGGCACGCAGACCAGCCGGGCGTCTTCCAGCACCGTGGCTGCCTGCGCCCAGCGCCGGGCCTGGAAGTGGGTCCGGGCGCGCTGGGTGAGTTCCGGGCAGTTGGCCGCAAGAAGCGAAGCGGACAGGGCCGCCGCCAGAACGGTTGCCATGTCCGCTTCTCCGCTTCCGTTACCGCCAGGCTAGAAGATGAACCGGGCGGCGAGCTCGATGTTCCGCGGGCCGGACTGCGGGCCGGTGAACTGGCCGAAGAACGGATTGGTGATGTTGGTCACCAGGCCGCCCTTGCCCACGCGGTTGAACGGGTTGAGGAACGTGCCGTGGAGTTCCACGGACCGGCTCTCATCGAACTTGAACTGCTTGTAGAGGCTCAAGTTCTCGCCGATGAAGTGGCGGTCGCGAATGTTCGGCAGCAGTGGACCGACGGTCCCGATGCGCTGGCCGACGTTCTGGCCGCCGGCAAACACGGGCGGGTTGGTGAAGGCAGACCGGTTCAGGTACGTGGCCCCTCCAGCCGCGCCGCGGAAGTTGAGCGGGGCGTTGGAGTCAACCACAATCTTCTCGCCGGCCACCAGATCGGGCCGGATGGTGCCGACGGGGTTCGAGAAACCGCCGGTGCCGATGCCGAGCGGGTTGCCGCTGCGGAAGGTGTGGATGCCGGAGATCTGCCAGCCGCCGATGGCCTTATCCAGAATCTTGTTGAGTTTGATGGCCCGGTTGACGCCGATGGGCAGCTCATAGATCCAGGTGACCTTGGCAAAGTTCGGATAGTGGAACGAGGTGATGGCGCGCTCCAGGCGGCGGTTCGACTGGTCGGCGACACCTTCGGCGTCGATCATCGAGTCGGTGAGACCGATGGCCTTCGAGAAGGTGTAGGCGCCCAGCAGCGAGAAGCCGCGGGTGAAGTGGCGGGTGACCTGGAGCTGCATGGAGTGGTAGTTCGAGTTGCCGAAGTTGGGGTACGGCTGGCCGATGCCGGTGAACTGCGGGAACTGCCGCAGCGCCTGCAGATTGGTGCCAACGAACGAGGGGAAGGGACGCGGAATGGGTGACGCCGTGGTCCAGGGGCGCGGCAGGAGGTCACCATACTGCTGGACAACGGAGAACGGCAGCTGGTTGATATCGTCGAAGCCCTTGGCGATGAGGCGCGTGCCCTTGTTGCCGATGTAGTTCAGCTCAAGCACGGTGGAGGCAGGCAACTGGTACTGAAAGCCCAGGTTCCAGTTCTGGACGTAGGGCAGCCGGCTCGCATCGCGATTGATGAACGAGATTCCCTGGCCGTTGATCAGCGAGGGGTCCTTGGCGGGCAGCGTACCGGTGAAATCCGGGTAGCGGTCATGCAGGTACATCACTGGCTCCTCGTTGAACCGCACGGGGAAGTTGGCCGTGTTGCGGGCAATGGAACCGGAGTAGCCCGTGGTGCTGGGCAGGCTGAAGTTCACGATGGGCGGCGTATTGTTGATGCCGTAGCCGCCGCGCATGACCAGCTTGTTCGAAATCTCGTAGGCGAAGCCGAACTTGGGCGCGAACTGCTTGTAGTAGGTGTCCATGAAGCCCTTGCGGCCAAGGTCTTCGACGAAGACCAGGGCGCCGGGGCGTCCGCCGGCGGCCGGGTTGGCCGTGGTGGCGCCGAAACCGGACATGCGGCCGGCCACTTCGATGAGGCCGCCGATGATCTCCCAACGCATGCCGAGGTTCAGTGTCAGCTTGCGGGTGACCTTCCAGTCATCCTGGAAATAGAAACCGAGGTTCCTCCAGCGGTGGCCGGGGTTCAGCGGGCTGATGGCGCGGTTGGTGCTGGCGACGGCGCCCAGCAGGAAACTGGCGAAGGAGTGGCCGGTCTCATTGAGGAAGCCGGGCAGCGCGGTTGAGTTCGGCGAGAAGTTGAAGTCGCCCGAGCCCGACTTTGCGCGCGTGTTGTAGTAGTAGCGGCGGTGTTCAAAGCCGAACTTGAAGTTGTGCTTGCCCTTGATGAGGGTCATGTCGTCCTGGAAGATGGTGGAGCCATTGAAGGACCCGCCGCGGGAACCGGAACCCAGGCGGCCACCGGCGCCGATGCCGCCGCCCTGCCAGGGCTGGCCGGCGAACAGCAGAACGGGAAAGTGTGTGCCGGGAACGTTCTGAATACCGAGTTTTGAAGGCCAGTCCTGGTCCACGTACACGCTCTGATTCAGGTTGCCGAAGCGGTTGTAGCCACCGGCGAAGTGATTGAGCAGGGTGGGCGTGATGGTCCAGTCATAGGCAATGCGGCCCATGGTGCCGGGCGTATTCTGCAACTGGTAGACGTTGGTGGGCTTGCCGGGAGGGATGCCCCAGCGGCCGCCGGGCGAATTGTTGCGCTCGCGGAAGTTGCGGTTGACCATGGCCGTCATGCGGTGGTTGCTGGAGAAGGTGTGGTCGCCCTTGATGGTCAACATCTTCTCGTCAAAGAACGGGCAGCAGGTGCCGATGGCGGGCATGTTGAGAAGCATGGTGTCGAATGCCGGATCATCGATGCCGGTTTCGAGAATCTTGTTCGCGACAGAGCTGAACCGGCTGCGCGGGATCATGTTCCCGGTGAAGGGCGTGCGCACCCAGGCGCCGTTCACGTTGCTGGCGCTGAGCGGATCATAGATGGCGCCGAAGACCACCGGACGGCCCATGGCGTCGACACCGGCGCTGGTGCCAGAGCGGGCGTTGCCGGTGAAGCCGGCGTTGAGCAGACGGCCGAAGTTGCCTTCCTTGAAGTCCCGCGTGGGCAGTTGGGTGAAGGTGGTGGAGTTGAAATCGCGAACCTTGGTGCGTTCCCAGTTGTGATAGAAGAACGTCCGGTTCTTGCCGTTGTAAACCTTGGGGATCAGCACCGGGCCGCCCACTGAATACCCATAGTTGTTCTGCTTGAACGGCTGCCGCCTGATGCGCGCCGCATTATTGAAAAAGCCGTTGGCGCGCAGGGCGTCGTTCTGCACGTAGTAATAGGCCGTGCCGTGCAGTTGATTGGTGCCGCTCTTGGTGGCGAAGTTGGCGACGGCGGTCTGGCCGCCGGAGTACTGCGCCGAGGTGGTGCCGGTCTGCAGCTTGAACTCGGAGACGGTCTCGGCCGAAGGGCTGAACTCGTTGTTCGACCCGCCCTGAAGGTCCATGCGGCCGAGAGCGATGCCATCGATGAGGATCTCGTGGGAGTAATTCTGGCCGCCGTTGATGGAGCCCTGGAAGGTGCCTCCCACGGTGCCGGGCAGCGACGAGAAGATGAACTGCTGAATCTGCCGGCGGCCATCGCCGACGGTGATGGGCCAGGTGTCGAACTCCTTCTTTGAAACGTAGGAGCCGATTTCGGCGGTGCCGGTCTCAAGCAGAGGCGGGTCGCTTGAGACGGTGACCGAATCGCTGACGGCGCCCACTTCGAGCTTGAAGTCGATGGTGAGGGTCTGGGCGACGGCAAGGATGACGTTGTCGCGGACAGCGCTCTTGAAGCCAGGCGCACTGACGGTGAGCTTGTAGGTGCCGGGCGACAGATAGGGAAGCCGGAAAACGCCGGATTCGGTGGTCTGCGTGGGCACTTCGATGTTGGTGCCGGCGTTCGTGGCCTTGACGGTAGCCCCGGCGACAACGGCGCCCGAGGCATCGGTGATGGTGCCATTGAGGGTTCCGCGCTCGCCCTGAGCGTGGAGCCAACCAATGGAAAGAATGCTAAGCGAGAGCATCCTGACGATGTTGCGTGTCATGTGCTGACCTCCTGTCAAACTTGCGCCCGAAACGGGCACTCCCTTGCTGTCCTTGACTCTACCAACTCGCCGCGACCGGGTCAACGGCGGCTGTCCTGTTCGCGCTTGCGCTGCGGCAAGCCCAGGAACCGGCCGGTCTTCCGCAGCGACAGCCCCACGGCACGCGCCGTGCGGGCGGTGCTCTCTTCCAGAGCGCCGGATGTCTTGCGGCCCGCGGTGGCGAGCGCGTTCCCTGTACTTGACCGGGCGATGCCCAGCGCGTCGGCCGTGGTGTCCCCCGCCAGAAGCAGGGACTGAGCCGGCCTGAGCGACATGGTCAGGGACTGCACTCCCGCGGCGCGGGCAAGTTGCTCGCGGCGAGCGTCCGGAAAATCCGAACCCATCTTGGCCAGCAGCGGCCAACGCGGCGAGCGGACCCACTGCATACCTTCGGCGATCGCATCAGGCTCGCCGAGGTTGATCACACGGCCGGCGCGCCAGGCGATGCCTTCCTGGCAGACGTCGCCGCCACAGCCCCAGGGACAGGCGCCCCGATCGAGGAAGGAGGCGTGCTTGCCTCGCGACACCCAGACGCGGGCGCCTCTGGTTTCCGCCGCGAGCGCCCGGGCGGGTGCACCGCTGCTGGCGTTACACGGCGTGTCTTCGTGAGCCGCCGCATACCAGTACAACGCGCGCCAGAGGCCGCCTTCCTCCGCGATGAGAACCGAGACATGCTCGGCGTCAAGCGAATGGCCGCCGCGGCCACAGTCGCTGGCCCAGAGATGGTAGTAGTGGATCTCGACGCGGCCCTCGCCGCGCGGCGTGACCTGTCCATAGAGCGTGCCGTTGCGGGCCGCCTCTTCCGGGTGCGGCCGGTCCGGGTGGAACTGGGCGGGCATGCCGGCGCAGTCGGTGGCGCTCAGCAGCAGCACCGGAGTGAAGCGTTCGAGCAGCGTCTGCTCCAGGGCATCGTCCAGTCCGTCGCGGTCCGTGTCGGCGGCGAGCAGCGGCAGAACGGCCGCCGCGGCCAGGGCTAAGCGAGCGCGTCTTTGCAGTATTGAACGCACTTTTTCATTTCCGCAAGGACGTCGGAGCCGGCCGGCGTTTCGTACTCGTATTCGATGGACGCCGGAAACTTGTACTTGTTGCGGCGCATGGTCTGGAGGATCTCCTTGAGCGGGGTCTCGCCCTGGCCCCAGGGCATGTTGGCGCCGCCGCGGCCCGGCGGCGCGCCTTCGCTGTTGGGTCCTTTGCGGTCCTTGAGATGAAGGCTCGCGATGCGCTGATGGTACTTCTCGATCACCGGCACGGGCGACACTCCATTGACGCCGTAGAAGTGGCCCACGTCGAGGTTCAGCGCGGTGTACGGGGAGGCGCTGAGCGCGGATTCGAAGCCCGATTCCCCGCCCTGCCCGTGGGTATGGAATGCGATGGCAAGCTTGCGCTGGGCGGCATAGGCGGCCACACGCGCGAGCAGCTTGGGGTCCGTTGGCAGCTCCATGGTGATGTGATTGGCTCCGAGCGCTTCGGCCACGTTCCAGATGTAGGCATACTCGGCGTCCGACATGTCCATGGTGGGCGGCAGCTTGAAGGCATAGATCCTGATGCCGGCCTGTTCGTACATCGTCCGGAACGCCTTGAACTTGTCCATGGAGACCGACAGGCGCCAATCGACGACCGCGGCCTGGGACTTCTTGCGGGCTTCGATCTGTTCCGGTGGGGGGCGGGCGCCTTTCTGGCCGGGGCCACCGGGACCGAAGCCCATGCCCCGGGGCGCGGGCGAGCCGGCGAAGGATTCGGGTACGTTGCTCATCAGCTCGATGGCGCTGATGCCGCAATCGAGGCAGTACTTGAGGACCTCTTCGGCGCCGGACGGCAGAGCCCGGAAGCTATAGGTGATGGCGCCGATCTGGACGCCGCGAAAGTTGGAGTTGGGTTTGGCGAGGAGGCTTGCTGCGGGCAGGGCCGCGCCGGCGAGCCGGGTGAAGTCTCGTCTTGAAAGCATTGGTTGATACTCCTGAAATTCCTGGTTGAGGAGACGCTCCGGTGGTTGGCTGCTACACCTTGACATCCCAGCCTTTTCGATAGGCGGGCTTGATCCAGCGGGTGGCATCCTTATTGTTTGTGAATTCCCCTTTGACGTTATCCCAGAGCAGCTTGCCGTCGTAGTGGACGGCGGCGGCCCCGAGGACCAGCCATTCGGTGTAGCGGGCGGCGATGGAGAAGTCTGAGCAGGCAGGGGTTCCGCCTTTGCAGGCGCGCACCCAATCGCGGGCGTGGGCGGCGTGGTTGGAGCCGGTGGAGGCGCCGGGCGACCGCGAGAGATAGGGGCTGGGGAGCGTGTACTCGGCCCAGCGCGCGCCGGGGAGGAGGCCGACGCCTTCACCACGGCCGCTGGTGCCGAGATAGCCCTTGGAGCCGACGAAGATGGAGTTGTAGCCGCTGCCCTGCGGGCGCGGCGGCGCGCCTTGCGGAGAGGCGCCGCCAGGACCACCGGCGCGGCGCATGCCACCGCCGGAGCCGGCCATGAATCCACCTTGTCCCGGGGGCGGGCCGACCTGCGGACCCTTGCCGGGGATCTTGCGGGCATCCTCGACGCTCATGCCGGGCGGCGTGTAGGGATCGCCGCCGCCGTGCTGATACCAATAGACGGTGACGGGCGGCATGTTGGGCCGGGCGCCGAACTCGTACTTGATGGTCATTTCGTCGGGGAAGGTGAAGGCGGGCAGGGAGTCCTTCTTGATGCATTCGACGCTGGTGAGGTATTGGGGGTCGAGTTGGAGGGCCCAGTTGGCGGGCCCGAGGATGTGAATGCCCCAGTCGCCGATGAGGCTGCTGCCGAAATCGTAGAAGCCGCGCCAGTTGAAGGGGAGATAGAAGCCGAAGTTCTGCTGTTGCGGGCGGCCTCCGCTGCGCTGCTGGACGAAGGCCGTGTAGTCCGCATCACCGGCGGTGAAGGGGCGGGCGGCGGCGCCTCCCAGCCAGAGATCCCAATCGAGGGTTTCGGGCACGGGCGTGGGGGCGGGGAGTTTCTCCATGCGCTGGGGCCAGGAGGGGCGGCCGGTCCAGGCGTGGACTTCGCGCACCTCGCCGATTTCGCCGGACCAGAAGATCTCGGCTGCCACACGGGTGGCATCGTGGGAGTAGCCCTGGTTGCCCATCTGCGTGGCCACCTTGTACTTCTCCGCGGCCCGGCCGAGGATGCGGGCTTCGCCGGCGATGCGGGTGAGCGGTTTTTCGACGTAGACGTGTTTGCCCAGTTGCATGCAGGCGACGGCGCAGGGGGTGTGCATGTGATCGGGCGTGCCGATGACGACGGCGTCGATGTCCTTGCCGGACTTGTCGAGCATCTGGCGAAAGTCCTTGTAGCGGGTGGCGTTGGGGAAGCGCTCAAAGGAATCCTTGCCGCGCGCCCAGTCAACGTCGGCGAGGGCGACGACGTTTTCGACTCCGGCGTGAGCCTGGCGGAGGTCCGCCGCGGGCTGGCCGCCGGCGCCGATGGCGGCGAGGTTCAGCTTCTCATTGGGCGACTTGTAGCCCATGGTGCGCAGGGACGGCATGGAGCCGAAACCCGCCGTTGGGACGGCCCCGGCAAGGAGCGGCCCGAAGAAGAAGTGGCGGCGCGAGACTGTCATGACATTTGACCCTTTCGTTGACTGCTGGTTCGAATTGAGGGTAGCACAGGGGGTTTTCCTATTCCGGCCGTGTGTGATACCTTCTGGAATCAACAGGAGATAGGTTTGACCTTGAGCAACATACGCAAAACGGCCTGTGCCTTTTTGACCACTACGATCATGACGGCGGCCGCGGCCGAGGGCCCGGTGGCGCTGGACTACGAGTATTTCCGGGAGCGCGTGCAGCCGGTGTTCCTGAAGAAGCGGGGCAATCAGGCGCGGTGTGTGGCTTGCCATGTGGGCCGGGCGCCGCAGTTGCAGCCGCTGCGGGAGGGAGCGCTCGCGTGGAACGAAGCGGAGTCCCGCAAGAATTTCGAGATCTGGAAACTGTTCGTGAAGCCGGGCGACCCGTCGAAGAGCGTTCTGCTGCGGCATCCGCTGGCGATTGAGGCGGGCGGCGACCACTTCCACGGCGGCGGCAAGCATTGGAAGTCGCGGCAGGACCCGGAGTACAAAGTGCTGGCGGGCTGGGTGCGCGGCGAGAAGCTGGAGCCGGCGCCGGAGCGGGTGCGCGTGCTGCAATCGAATTCGGCCGGGGACGATATCCACGTGATTGACCCGCGCACCAACACGGTGACGGGCCGCATTGAAGGGATCGAGGTGCCGCATGGCGTGATCCTGTCGCCGGACGGGCGCCGGATCTATGCCAGCAACGAAGCCCGGCACACGATGGATACGGTGGATGCGCGGACCCTGCAGGTGATTGCCCGTGTGCCGTTGAGCGGGCGGCCGAACAATCTGGACGTGTCGCATGACGGGAAGCGTGTGTACGTGGGGATCCGGCAGGGGCCGGGCGCGGTGGATGTGATTGACGTGGAAGCGTTCCGCAACGTGAAGAGCGTGGCGGTGAAGGGCGAGATCCACAACGTGTATGTGACGCCGGACGGGAGGCATGTGGTGGCCGGGTCGATTGCGGCGAGCACGATCAGTGTGATTGATGTGGCGACGGAGACGCTGGCATGGACACTGACGCTGAGCGCGGGGATCCGGCCGATGGCGTTCACGCGGAATGCGGATGGGGCGACGAAGGAGATCATTGTGCAGTTGTCGGATTTCCACGGCTTCGCGCTGGTGGATTTCGCGACACGGAAGGAGATCCGGCGCGTGACGCTGCCGGACCCGCCCGGCGTGCACAAGGAGATGGAGGGCTTGCAGACATCCCCGTCGCACGGACTGGCGATTACTCCTGATGGGAAGATGCTGTGGGCGACCAGTAAGCATTACGGGATGGTGGCGGCGTATTCGCTGCCGGAGTTGAAGCATCTGGGGATTGTGTTCACCGGGAGCCATCCGGACTGGCTGACGATTCCGCCGGACGGGAAGAGCTTGTACGTGGCCAATGCGGGCGATGACACGATGGCGGTGGTGGATATCGCCGGGATGAAGGTGGTGAAACGGGTGCCGGTGGGCTCGGTGCCGAAGCGGAATGCGAGCGGGCGGATGCGGACAGAGTATTAGCCGGGGCGTGGAATTGGTGGTCGTTGGGAGTTTGGAGGAACGAACCCGAGGGGTGGGGTGGGTGTTGGTGTCTGCGGCCGGCAGAGGGGAATTTCGGGGGCTGGCTTGGCGGCGGGGATGGACGGTCCTGGCTCGGAAACCCTTGGGAGTAATGGGCAATTGGAGTTTGAAGGAACGAACCCGAGCGGCGGGGTGGGACTTCGTGATTGTGGCCGGGAGGGGGGCATGCCTGGGGCTGGCTGGGCGGTGAGAATGGACGCGGAAACCCTTGCGTTCATTGGCCGTTGGGAGTTTGTAGGAACGAACCCGAGCGGCGGCGTGGGACTTCGTGATTGTGTCCGGGAGGGGGGCATATCGGGGGCTGGCTGGGTGGTGGGAATGGACGGGCTTGGCCCGGACACCCTTGCGTTCGTTGGCCGTTGGGAGTTTGGAGGAACGAACCCGAGCGGCGGGGTGGGACTTCGAGATTGTGGCCGGCAGGGGGGCATGCCTGGGAACGCCTGACCCCTTGCGTTCATTGGGCGTTGGGAATCTGTAGAAACGAACCCGAGGGCGTGGACCGGGGAGTCCGATCGTGCGGTTCAAGAGTCGCCGGGAAGTTGCGCGCGGGGAGGGCGATGGGGCATTGAGCCGGACCCGATCCGCGCGGCGTTGTGAAATTGGCATCGAGAAACCTCCGTGTGGAGTTTAGCCGGAGGGTGGGTGAGGGTTCCGAGGTTTTAGTTATTAAGTGATTGATTCCGGGCGGAATCCTGTTTTTTCGAGAGCTGAGAACCGCCCAAACTGGACGTCCTCATGCGTTCAACAGCCCGCTCAACCGGGCTCGCACCGGCTGCAGGCGCGCGTCGCCGGCCCGGTTCACCGCCTCCCGTGGATCGGTCTGGTAGTCGTAGAGTTCCACGCCCTGCTTCCCGCCGTCCCATTCCGTGTAACGGTAGCGCTCGGTGCGCACGCTGCGGCCGATGAACTTGATGTCTCTTACCGCTTCGGCGCGCTCGGTGCCCCGTCCCATCATGGTGAACGCCGCTTCCTTCCACGGCTGCGCGGGATGGTTCAACAGCGGCGTGAAATCGCGACCGGCGAGATTTGCCGGCGGCTGTAGGCCACACTGCGCGGCCAGGGATGGGTAGAGGTCGACCAGTTCCACCAGACGCCCACAGCGCTTTCCCGCCGCACGCGCACCTGGAGCGTATGCGATGAGCGGGACCTGGCATGACCGCTCGAACAGCGTACTCTTGTGCCATAACCCGCCGTGGTCGGCGAGGTGATAACCGTGATCGCCCAGGAAGACGATGGACGTCGTTTCCCAGAGCCGAAGCCGGTCCAGGGCCTCGAGAATCACGCCCACCTGGGCATCCATGAACGTGTTGCACGCGTAGTAGGCCGCCATGTGCTCGCGCACCGCTTCTTCAGGGAGCGGCGTGGCGGGCGCATCATGGTTGATCGCCGCCGGCAGCAGCCTGCCTAACTGCGAGGGCGGATCGGGCGGCAGTTTGATCCGCGAGGTTGGATACTGGTCAAAGTACTTCCGCGGCGCCCCATAGGGCGCGTGGGGCCGCCTGAATCCCCCGCCGAGAAAGAACGGCCGCTTGTCGCGGGCGCACTGTTCCAGCCAGGTCACGATCTTGCGGGCCACGATTCCGTCCGGCGTATCCTCGTCGCGGGTCTTCAGCACGTGCCACTCGAAGCTATGCCCCCGCGGACCCACGGACTCCGTGTCCTCGCGCACCACCTCCGCCTTGGGCGGGCTCTTGCCGAACTCGCGCAACTCCTCGTCCCACGACCGCTTGTCTTCGGCATGCTCGCCGGTGTGATAGACCTTGCCCGCGTGCGCCGTGAAGTAGCCGTGCTTGCGGTACAGCTCCGGCAGCATGACCGCATCGCCGATGTGCCGCCGCGTCGGCGTTTGCAGAGTCCATACCTTGGTGGTTTCCGGCCGCAATCCGCTCAGAAACGACGTGCGCGAAGGCTGGCACAGCGGGTACTGGCAATAGGCCTTGTCGAAGACGACGCCGCGCGAGGCGAGACGGTCGAGATGCGGGCTCTTGACCAGAGGATGCCCGTAGCATCCGAGATCGGTGTTCAGATCGTCCGCCACGAGGAACAGGACATTCCGGGGGGCCGTCTGAGCCTTGCCGCGCAACGCCAGAAACGGAGCCACCAATAGCGCGCGCCGTGAATGCTCGATCATGACTGCTCTTCCTCCCCGCGCGTCGGTCAAGCCCGCCAGCGCCGGATGCCGGTCACCGAAGACGGAACTCACAAGACATCCTACACCTTATAGAATGAGGCGGCTCCGCAATCTTAAGCTCAACGGATGCATCGAGGAGCACCAGCCCTTGCAGGACGCCGTTCCCGACCACGGCTCCTGCCGCCCGCCAGTGCGTGGAAGATGGTGAACCCGGCCACTGCCCAGAATCACCGGCACGACGTGCCAGACGGAGATCTGTTCCACTGCGACCGCAGTGAGCAGCAGGGGGAAACGCAGATCGACCGTGCGCGGGAGGATGAATTCGCCGGCCCATAGGAGGCGCGCGCCGGTTGCGAGCCGCCGCTACGTGGCGAGGAGCAGCACGATCGGCAGCATCCGGCTGGGCACGATCAATCGCTCGTCGATTTCTGCCGCCGCGAGGGCGCCCGTGGTTACCAGTGACTCGGGTCCGCAGGGTTCAGAAGCTGAACCGTCCCTGCAACTGAATACTGCGTGTTCCGCCGAGACTGAGAATCCGGCCAAAGGTGGCCCGTGTCAGATCGGTCTGGGCGCCGCCGAGAATCGGCGTGTTGGTCAGATTAAACGCCTCGCCGCGGAGTTGGAGACGGTACCGCTCGCGGAACTCCAGCGTCTTTGACAGGCCCGCGTTCCAACCCCACGTTCCGGGAT
Organism: Acidobacteriota bacterium; assembly: GCA_016870915.1. Taxonomy (GTDB): domain Bacteria; phylum Acidobacteriota; class Terriglobia; order Bryobacterales; family Bryobacteraceae; genus VFZY01. The sequence goes on from VFZY01000003.1 coordinate 23,036, forward strand.
CTCGCATGCTGCTCTTGCCCACGTTGCCCGGCCGCGCGGGCAGACCGCTGCGCGCGTTGATGGGCACCTGCGCGAACGCGGCGGGATTCACCCACTGGAAGCGATCGCCGCCTTGCGCGTACACGTTGCCGCCCGCGTAGTCCGGGCGCGAGAAGTCGAGGTTGCTGCGCTGTTCGATGCTTAGCGCCTGGCCGCTCGCCGCCTGGAACGTGCTCGTGATCTGCCATCCGCCCAGCAGTTTCTTCAGCGCGCCGGCGGCGCCTGTCCATCTCTCAAACGGGAGCTGCCAGACCAGATCGCCGACTACGCGATGAGCGGCATCGAACCGCGTCGGACCGAGGTCGGCATCCCAGTTGGACTCATCCTGCACGCGGATGTCGTTGCCGGGCCAGAAGTCCCCGGCGTGAACCGCCATCGACTTGCTCCAGGTGTGATGCATGTTGAACGCGAAACCGGCCGCCATGCGCTTGCGGAGCGAAGTCTGCCAGGCGTGGTAGTAGCTGAAATCGCTCTGGTTGCGCCAGCCGAATTGCAGCACCCGCGGAAACGGCCGTACGCCGGTGGTCCGATCCGGAAGGTTGAAGTTGTGAGAGGCCGTGATTTTGAGCCCTTTGTTGCCCACGTAGCCCGTCTGAAAGCCCCAGTCCCTGGCGAGTTGGCGCTGGATATCGAGGCTCCACTGCAGGCTGTAGGGGTCGCGGATGTTGGGATCCACCACGCCGTACCCGCGCGGCACGTTCAGCCCGGTGACGATCTTCGCCGCATCGGCGTTCGACTGCGGATAGCGCAGGTTGAACGAAGTGATGTCCGTGCCCTGGAAGATGTAGCGGCTGGGAATGAGCGGATCGGCGTAGACCAACCCCGACACGGCGCGCAGATTCGGCGGCGCCGTGAACATGCCGAAGCCCGAACGGATCACCGTCTTGTTCTGGCCATCGAGACTGTAGGCCAGACCCACGCGCGGCATGAAGTTGTTCTTATCCGCGTTGTAGATCGAATTCGCCGGGCGGAAACGCACCGGCACGGACGCCGCCGCCAATACGCCGTCGGGATTGAACAGCCGCCCGTCACGCTCCTGGAAGACGCTGAAGTACTCGTACCGGATCCCCAGGTTCAGGATGAGCCGTGCGGACACCTTGTAGTCGTCCTGGAAGAATCCGCCCAGCTCCCACGCGCGCCCGTGGTAGCGCGGCACACCGAACGTGAAGGTGACGCGGTTCGGCCGGTTGGCCAGAAAATCCGCTGCGTTTCCGTAGCGGAAAATCGGCACTTCCTCGTTGTAACGGCCGGGCGAGCGGAAGACGTACATCCCACCGGCTTTGAGCGAATGCCTGCCGATCGACTTGGTCACCACGTTCTCGACGGTGGTTGATGAGCCGTTGATGACCAGCGATTCGCCTTGGGTGGAGAACAGCCCCTGCACTTCAATCGCCGGCACTCTGCCCTGCGCATGCATCTGGTCCGCGCGATCCGTTTGATTCCGGTTGTGTCCGAAGCGTGTCTCGCTGGTCCACGTGGGAGTGCCGTGAATCCAGTTGGCGTTGAGCGAATTCGTCACGCCGATGAAGCGCCTCGGATTGTCCATCAGGCGCGGCGACAGGTTTTGGGGTGTGTCGCGGATATAGCGCACGGTCACGGAATCCCGGTCCGTTACGCGGTAGTCGCCCCGAAACACCAGGTGATTGTCGCGCGCCGTCGCCGGACGCTGGCCCTCGTAGAGACCGGCGTTGACGTTGTTTGCGATGGGGATGTTGGGCAGCGGGAAGAGATCCAGCACCGGCCTTGAGCCTGGCACAGCCCGGATCGCCTGGCTGCGAAACGCCTCCGTGGGACTCTGATCCCGGACGATCTGCAGATTGCTCATCCGGTAGCCCTCGTAGGTGAAGAAGAAGAACAGCCGGTCCCGCTTCACCGGACCGCCGAGCGATCCGCCGAACTGGTTGAACCGCACGATAGGCTTCGGCGCGCTGGGCGCCAGAATCGCGTTCCGGGCATTCAGCGCGTCGTTCTGCCAAAGTTCGAACAGCGAACCGTGGAGCTCGTTCGTGCCCCCGCGTGTGATGACGTTGATGTTCGAGGAGAAGGTGCGCGCCACTTCGGCGGACTGGACGCCCTTGCCGACGCTGACTTCCTGGATCGCTTCCTGGCTGACCACGCTGATGAAGTTGAAGCCCTGGAACATGCTGGTGGACGGCGTCTCCGAATCGCTCGATCCGTCGGTGCCATCGACGGTGACGGAGTTGCCGCCGCTGGCGAGGCCATTGAACTGGATCAAGCCATCGCGCGACGGCCGGTAGCCGTTTTGCAAGCCCAGCAATTGCGCGAAGTCGCGCCGCGCTTGCGGCAGTTGGTCGAGTTGCAGGCGGTTGAAGCGGTCGTTCTGCGCGGCGGTGGCATTTTCGATCAGCGGAGCCTCGGCGGTAACGGTGACACTCTCGGACGACGCACCCACTTCGAGCTGCACTGCGAGGCGCAGCACCTGCCCGGCCGAAAGATCGAGCCCCGTCCGTTGATACCGCTTGAAGCCCCCGGCCTCGACCTCCATCCGGTACTCACCGACGGGAATGAAACCGACCGCTGCTTCACCGGCGGCATCGGTGGATCCTGTCACTTTGCCCGCGGTGCCGGTATTCGACATGGTGACCGATGCTCCGGGCACTGCCGCTCCGGAAGAGTCGGTGACGGTGACGTAGACCGTGGCTGTGGTCCGTTGGGCGAGAAGAGCCGCCGGTGCGGCAGCGCACCAAGCCAGCGCGAACAGGCATTCGATGCGTCTCATAGGCCGCACTGATTATAGCTCCGGGCCATCACTCCGGAACGAACTGCATGGCGTAGAGCCGGGCACCGCGCATCCGGAACTCGACGCGGACGGTCTTGCCGACGAAAGCCGACACGTCCGTCCCCCGGCTCATCCATTCCACTTTCTTCCGGATGTGATCGCCGTTGATGTAGACGCAATCGTCCGCCGAGTACCCGGGCAGGGGTGTCCCGTTTTCGTCGAGCAGCCCGATTTGCGCATAGCCCGCCGCACCGGTATCGATATTGAGCTCCAGGTGTTTCCCTGTGAAGCGCAGCGGGCGCGTCAGCAGACGCCCGCCCGTGTAGGCCGCTTCCGCCGCCGCGAATCCGTCCAGCCGCTGCACGTAGCGGTACAAGGGCGCGGGCCTTTCTTTCCCGAACGGCGAGTGGTAGCCCGTGCCGCCGCCGCCATGGCCACCCACGAACTGCCAGATCTCGTCGCCCCGCCGGATCAGGCCGAAGGCGGCAAACAGCATCACCTCGCGGTCCTGCGTGGGGACATAGGCGGGACGGGGATAGCGGGTCCACTGCAGCCCGTCGCGGCTTACCGCGAGTTGCGTTTCCACCACGCCTGACCCAGCCCCGCGCTCCGGCGCACCCAGGATCCGCCGCTGCGGCGGACCGTCTTCCCAGTAGTGGAAGTACACGGCGGGAAACGCGAGGTATGCGTCCGGCGCCCACGGATACTTGAGCGCCTTGGTGACATAGATATCGGTGCCCACGGGATCCAAGGCCGGATCGGCCGCGAACGCGACGGGCAGATCCAGCCCGAAACCGCCGGGGCTTAGCGGACCATTGTCGAGATACCAGGGATCGAGTTCGGCGTTCTGCACGCGCACGCCGCGCGCCACCGCCGCAGTCGTCTGCTGGGGCGTCACCCGCTGGAACGGCCACGGCTCGAGCAGGTTCTTGACCTCGCTCCGCACGAAACGGCGTTCCGTGGCGCCGCCCGCCGTCATCCCATAATCGGAGCGGTGATGCGCGACATAGAGCTGCCGCTGATCGTCATAGTAGAGATTCGACTGCGACCCGGCGGCGAATGGCAACGCCGCCGTTTCGTGCGGCGTGAAGCGCTCCCCGTCCGGCGAGCTGTAGACGAAGATCGAGCGCCGGCGCGTGCCGCTGACATACTTGTATCGCGCCTGCGGCGGAGCGTTGGGATCGTCGATCACCACGCCCAGGCCCACGGCCCGATCGAGCACTACGTTGCGATGGCCTTTGATCGCGGGCCCGAGATTCGGCCGTTCCCAGTGGACGCCATCGCGCGATGTCATTAGCAGCAGGATGTCATCGGGACCGCGATAGTAGAGCCGCAACAGCCCCGTGTGATCCTCGATCACGCAGAGGTGACCCCGCACTTCCTCCGCCACCTTCTCCATTCTCTTGGGCGGCTGCGGGACGAACTGAACGTTCTCGCGCCGCTCCACCAGCGCACCGTCGAGAAACAGGTGCTTCCGCGAACCGAGCGCCACCACTGGTTCCTTGGACGGGAATAGCAGCGGCGGTCCGGCCACGGGCGCGCGCGTGGGCAGGCGTCCGCCATGGGTGACCGAGAAACTCCCTGGCGGCCGGAACCCCGCCGCCGGATAGAGGGCCCCACGCGACACGCGCATCTCATCGATCCGCGCCGCGAGCGGCCGCTCGAAGAGGCCGTCGCGGCCGATGGTCAGATACGCTTCGCCGCCCTCGGGCAGCGCACGGAGCTCCGCCGGGGCTGGGGGCGTTTGCGGGACGCCGCCCACATAGTGCCGGACCTGCCGGTCGGCGTGGGTGTAGACGAAAGCGAGGTGCTGCCAGAGGCCGGCGGCGAGTTGCGTGGGCAGGCTGAGCGTTGTGCCCGAGGCCGCGTTGACGAACACGAACTTTCGCCCTCCCGCCGCGAGACTCAGGCGCGTGTAGAGCTGGTTGTCGCCCCGGGGACCGGTCCCGATTTCGTAGACCACGCCTTCGGCGGCTGGCACGCCCGGCCGCAGCCAGAACTCGATGGTCCAATCTTCGGCGCCGAGATTGAGCCCGCTTCGGCTGACATTGGCGAAACCGGCGCTGCGCAAGTGTTTCTCGCCCGCCGTGGTGAAGGCAGCGAAGGTCGCCGTTTCCCACCACAGCGGCTGCGTCTTCCGTCCGGCGGGTACCGGCAAAGGGACCAGGCCAAACAGCTTTGCCGATTGCGAATCCGGGCGGATGGCCGTCCCCCGCATGACCAGCGGCTCGGGAGCCATGGGCTCCAGCGCGTTGCCGAAGCGCCCTTCGACGAGCCGCCCGCCGCGTCCGAGCACGAGGACATGCTCGCCGGTGGCGGCGTCGTTCATCAGGGAGGATGGGTAGCACTCCCGCTGCTCATCGAAGAGCCAGAGCGCCACGGTGTCCGCGCTGAGCGGCGTCACCGCCAGGAACAGAAAGCAGGCTCTCGAGGAGTGCATGAGGAGTCTCATCTTTCCATATGGTAGAAGACGGCAAGAAGCTGTGACTTCGCCCGGAGTAGCCGAAGCGGCCGGGCCTTCAGAGGTGGCCCTAGCCGGAGGTGATCCCCTGGCGGATCGCGAATCTCACCAGGTCGGCGCTGCTGCGCAACTGGAGCTTGCGCAGGATGCGATTGCGATGGGTGTCGACGGTGTAGACGCTGATGTTGAGTTCGGAGGAAACGTCCTTGGCCTGCTTGCCTTCGGCCAGCAGCCGGAACACGTCCAGTTCGCGCGCCGTCAGCAGATCGGTGGGGCTGCCGACGAATCGCTGGTAGTCCGTGAGCACCGCATTGGAGACACCCGGGGCAATGTAGGCCTCGCCGCCGGCGACTGTGCGGACAGCGCGCAGCAGTTCCTCGTCAACCGACTCCTTCAGAACGTAACCCTTGGCGCCGGACCGCAGGGCCTCCCGAACGTAATTCGAATCCTTATGCATCGACAGGATCAGCACGCGTATCTTGGGCCAGTTCTGCACGATTTGCTGAGTCACCTCGACACCACTCATTTGCGGCATCGCGATATCCAGCAACACGAGATCCGGAACCAGGTGCCGGATGAGCGTCAAGGCGGCGGCGCCCCCGCCGGCCTCCCCGACAACCTCGAACTCGGCTGGATGCTCGCCGAGAATCAAGCGAAAGCCGCGCCGGACCATGGCATGGTCGTCCACAAGGAGGATCCTGGTGGGGCGGCTCATGCGGGCTGAGACTCCAGTGCCTGTTCTGGCACATGCACGAGAACCGTCACTCCCGCGCCCGGCTGCGACAACACGGTAAGGTCTCCGCCGATCACCTGCGCGCGCTCACGCATGCCGACGATGCCCATCCCCTGCCGGCCGCCGGACTCCGGCGCCAACCCGCCGCCGTCGTCGGCCACCGTCAACTCCAACCGGCGTTCCTGGCGGGTTAGCGAGACGTCCACCTTCGATGCCGTAGAGTGCCGGGAAACGTTGGTGAGGGCCTCCTGGCAGATTCGAAACAGATGCGTTTCCACAAGCGGCGCCATGCGCTCCCGGACCTGGCTACGGTAGTCCACGGTGATCCCCGTCCGCTGGCTGAAACCCCGCGCCAATTCGCGCAGCCCCGCATCCAGTCCAAAGTCGTCCAGGATGCGGGGACGGAGCAACTGAGCCATGTCGCGGGCGGTGGCCTGGGCTTCGCGCACCAGATTCATCGCATCGCGCAAACGCTCCCGATCCTCGGCCTGATCTGTGTGCATTACCGTGAGACTCGACTCAATCGCATTCAAGGTCTGGCCGAACTCATCGTGCAGATCCTGGGAAAAGCGGCGGGCGTTCTCTTCCTGCTCCGACAGCACACGCAGCGACAACCTTTCCATATCACGAGCCTTCCGTTCCAGCCGCTTGAAGACCGACATCGACGCGGCGACGGTAAGCGCGGCGATAGCAGCCGCCAGGCCCAAGGCGGCCAGGAACAGATTGCGAGCCGTGCTGAGGAGAGCGTCATCCACCACCAGTAGGGCTCCGCGCGACCGCGAGGCATGCGCGAGCGATGCCTCCATCAGCCGGTCGCTGGCGGCGGTGAGTGACCGGTAGCGAACCGATAGTTCCGGCGAATTGTTCTTGCGAGCGCCAACGAGACGTTCCGCTTCCTCAAACACCAGTCCGCTGGCGGCTGCCACTTCCTGCCAAGCGGTGCGAACCTCGATGACCAGCCGGGCCGTCAACGCATCGCGCACGATACGCTCAATGCGGCTGCGCTCCTCACGAAGATCGGCCGTCAGCCGCAAGAATTCAGCCTGCCGGTGCTCGTCAGCCAGCGAGTAAAGCAGCACGCCGAGCGCCGCCTGATGGTGAGCCAGCTCATCGATCAGACTGGTATCGCGCAACTGCTCAGCCGTCAGAGAGCTGGTTTCCCGGTCGATCTGCCCCAATGCGCGCAAGCCGATCAATCCCGACCCCACCATCGCCGCCAGGACAATACCGAACCCAACCAGTAGCGCACCGACAAAAAACTTTCCTTCCCTGCCACGGCCCGGCCAGTGGCCAGAAAGGTCTCGCATTTCCACGTCTTGCCTCGCCTCTATCTATGATGCCAGGGAAATCGCCGACGCCACATTGTGGATGACTTGTACGGATCTATCACGGTTTTCCTTGACACCTGATGAAGCCGTGGTGGCCCGCATTGACTACCTGGTCACGAATCGCCAGTACTGCATTGATTGAGCTCGGGAACGGCACCAATACTACGGATGGCGGTTCACGTTTTCCAGCGGCAGGGGGCTAAGTGCTAGCGAGATTGAAGGAGTTCCTGACATTCCGAGACAGCCGGTTCGAGGATGTCACGCGCGACAACCTGAGCAATGTGCTCTACCGTGACTTTAGCGCCGGACTGGTAACTGCCATGACCGCGATCCCCATGGCGATGGGGTTTTCGATGGCCAATGGCTTAAGGCCCGAACAGGGTCTTATCGCGGGTGCCGTGGCCTGCCTGGTTGGGCGCACGTATGGCGGCTCAAAGTATCAGGTGTACGGCCCCACGGCTGCCTTCATTCCCCTGATTTACGCAGTGGTGCAGAAGTATGACCACGCATTCCTGGTGGCAGTTTCTATCCTGGCCGGTATTGTGTTGTGCATCATGGGGCTGCTTGGGCTCGGCAAGGTGGCCAAGCACGTACCCAACTCGATCGTCGTGGGCTTCACCGTTGGAATCGGTATCACCATTGCAGCCACCAACCTCTACGACGTGCTTGGTATTCAGGCGGCCGGGGGCCCGAACCTGCTAACGAAACTCGCTGGAGTGGTCAACAACATTGGCTTGGTCAACGGATATGCCCTTGCGTTGGGCCTGATGGTGTTCCTGCTGACACGCTTTCTTCAGCGGTTGTCGATCTACATCCCCGCGCCGCTGCTGGCCGTGGGCGCCGCCACCTCCGTTGCGGCTACGGTGTGGGCGTCCAAGGGCCTGAACCTGATCAGCACAAAGTACGGCGGTATTCCCACCGACTTCTTCGTGTTCACCCCTCCACGCCTGCCGGAGATGACCGCCGCGGTATGGATGGACATGGCTTACTTCGTGGTGGCCATCGTGTTTATCTCTGGCGTTGAGAGCCTGTTGTGTTCGTCCATGGCCGACAGGCTGGCCGGCAACAAGAAGACTCCGTTCAACCCGGACAAAGAGTTCTGGGGTCAAGGCCTGGTGCAGATCATCACGCCGTTGCTCAACGGTTTCCCGTGCACAGGAGCGCTGGCGCGTACCGCCACCAGCATCCGGGCCGGCGCGGTTACACCGGTTGCGGGGTACTTCAAGGCCGCTCTCAAGCTCGGCATGGTGTTGTTTCTGGCCCGTTGGCTGGAGATGGTGCCGATGGCCTGTATCGGCGGCGTGATGCTGTGGGTTTCGAGCAACATGATCAAGGTTTCCGAGATGAAGCACGTGTGGGCGACCGGACGTTTCCATTCGGCACTGATGGTGTACACAGCGGTGATGGTGCCCATGACCGACTTTCTGACCGGCGTGCTCTCGGCGCTGGTTCTTTACTTTGTGTTGCGGCCTTTCCTGGAGCGGGCAGCGGCTCTGGCCGAACCCACCAAGGCCGCGTAAGAGTAGCCCTTTATGTTCGAACGAATTGTTGTTTTGGCGCCTGAAGACAAGGAAGCGGCAAGCCGTCTGCATGAGGCGGCCGCCTGTTTGGGTGGGGGAAAGGCACGCATTGCGTCTGTCCATTTGGAGAACAAGCGCCTCGATACGGGTCACAACATCGACGATGCGCTGGCTGCCCTAGTTGCCGAGAACGCCGATCTGGTGGTGCTGGGTGCGCACAAGCACACGGTGGCCAAGCGCGTGGCCATGTTGGCGCCCTGCTCGATGCTGATGATACCGGAGGGCGCTTCGTTCTCGTTGCGCCATGTGTTGGCCGCCGTCGACTTCTCGGAAGCTTCGGGTGAAGCGGTGACGGAGGCAGCCCGACTGACCGGGTCCGTACAGGACGCCTCACTGACCGTGGCGGCCGTGGAGACGGACGACGATCCATGGCTGGACTGGCACGACTATCCTTCACGGCTTCAGGAAAAGCTGGATGAGTTCGCCTCCAAACATAGCGGCGATGTCCGTCCTGAGTGCATTGTTGAACCCGCGTGCAGCACGCCGGCTCAGGCTTCCGAGGAAGGTGAGACCGCAAGCTCGATTGTTGGACTTGCCGAACGCGTGGGTGCCTCTCTGGTTGTGGTCGGTACGCGGGGCCGTACACGCGCATCGGCGGTGTTGCTGGGCAGCGTGACCGAGAAGGTGGTGGAGCTTTCACCTCTTCCGGTGCTTACGGTGCGGCGGCACGGCGGCCAACTGGGGCTGCTGCGAGCCCTACTGGAGCGCTTAGACCACGACGAGCCCATGGTGGCAAGTTAGGCTGCAGAGAATCAGAAGGGGAGTGAAAATGAAACCTCGCGTTGGGTTGGACGCAATCCTCCATTTGCACGACGTGGCGGATTCGAGGGGTGGCCTCGGACGCGAGTCTCCTTCTGAACAGCGCAGGCGGCTCCAGAGGCAGCTTGAGCAGAAGCTGAACGAGGTGAAAGCCCTGTCGGAGCGGCTGGAACAACTTGGCGGAGGTGCGACAGTCCAGCGGCCGAAGTCTCGACTGGTGCGCTGGCTGCGCCGGCTCTCATTCATGGCTGCCGAGTAGTATGGAGCGCAACGACGCGGCTATTTGATCCAGCGATCAAGCCAAGCCGCGGCCGCCGAGCCCAAGGCGTTCAGGACGGCGCCCCAACAGATGTCGATGAGTGCCAATCGCAGGGGCCAATCCCGCACCAGCGAGTAGTTGGTCATCTCGTAGATCGCGTATACCACCAGGCCGTAAGCGGCTCCCCAAACGAGCGCGGATGGAATCGGATTGGCTGCGGAGACCCTGGGCAAGACAAAGAGCACGATTCCGAGCGGGATGGCGAGATAAACGATCAGTGCCGCCCAAAGAATGGGCTGCAACCCGTTTCCGGACATGCGGAGGAAAGACCCGAGTTCCCTCTTGTACAGTCCGGAGGCAACGATCCCCAGCCACAGGTAGTCCAGCGCCAACAAGATCGGCGGCAGGAACAGAAAGACTTTCACGGAATGCCACATGGTATCTACCTCGCAATGTTTCTTGGCTGCAGCCTTGGCGGCAGGGGGAAGAAGGGGCTCGTTCGTTCCCTGTAACGTTCGAACTCCGGATTCGCCTCGTACTTCTTCTCGAGCATGGGGATTCCCGATACCCCGAGGATCAAGGCGGTGATGGCAGCAGGGCCCGCTATGGTTTTCCACCCGCCAGGGGCAGAGCAGGCGATGAGCCAGACACCCCACCACAGTGTCACCTCGCCGAAATAGTTTGGATGGCGTGTGTACTTCCAGAGACCGGAGGTGATCACTCGCCCCCGGTTGCGTGAATCAGCCTTGAAGCGCTTGAGTTGGAGGTCGCCCAGCGCCTCGAAGGCGAAACCTACCAGCCAGACGGCGGCACCGACAGCGTCAAGAGGCGTGAGGGCGGAATTCCGCTGAGCGAAGACGTAGGACACAGGAAGCAGAACAACAACAGCGAGAATCGCCTGCAGCAGAAACACTTGAAGGTACGAGCGGACCGCGAAGGTGTGCCCCCATTCCTCGCGCCACTTGCGGTAACGCCAGTCTTCGGCTTTTCCCTGATTCCTGGCGCCGATATGGAGCGACAGCCGCACCCCCCAAACGGTCACGAGCGCCAGTATCAGCAACGCGCGACTCGATCCGTTGGACGTCGCGAGCCATGCCACGAGTGTGAGAACGACAAAGCCGATTCCCCAAGCGACATCGGCAACATCATTCCGGCGCAGCCTTATGGACACGATGAACCAGAGGCTCGCGTACACGATTGCAGCGCATAGTTGAAGAAGCACTACGTCGACCATCAGAGTTCCGGGCGGGCTATCCGCGCCCCGGCGACGTCGCGCGGGAAATCATAGGTCTCTCCTGCGTTGCCCGCAGCATTCCGCGCCTGGGTTCTCATCGAGTTCCTTCCTCACAATAGCGTTTGGTCACGCTGTGGCGATGGCGGAACATCTGTCCTAGACCTAAAGCGGTGGCCCAGGCAAGCAAGCGATTCGCCCATTTGCCACCAGGAAGGAGATACTCGATCCGGTCGGTCAATCGGGTAGCGTTTCCAAGGGGCTCGAACTCGTGGCGGTGAATCCACAGGGCGAACGGACCCTCGATTTGCTGGTCTTCGAAGAAGCGGTTCCTTTCCAGCGCAGAATGCAGGGCTGTCCAGCGGAATGGTCCGACCATGAGATCGACGCGAGCGCCGGGCTCGATGCCGCCCGATCTCTTGATCACGCGCACTGGTGGAAAGGCCGGACTTAGAAGGCGCAGTGCGTCTTCTCGTTCGTGAAAGGCGAATACCTTCTCTACTGGGGCCTGAATCACTACGCTCCGGAGAAAATGGGGCATGGTGTCAGCGTTCCAACAGCCCTTGCCGGGCGATGCCTTGCAACATCCCGCCAAAGATGAAATGGTGCAAGGGAGAAACGGCGTACCAATAGGCGCGGCCTAATAAACCCTTCGGGTCGAAGGTCGCGGTCTGTTGGATGACGGTGCCGGTGGGATCCCTGGTGACTTCGAACTCGAGCCAGGCGCGGCCCGGCAGTTTCATCTCGGCCGCAAGGCGCAGGCGGTGGTTGAGTTCAAACGCCTCGACGCGCCAAAAATCGACTGTGTCCCCGACCCGAAGCGATTCAGCGTCACGCCGGCCGCGCCTGAGGCCGACGCCACCGAAAACACGATCCAGGAGCCCCCGAAGTTGCCATAACCAGTTTGCGTAGTACCAACCCCTCTTGCCGCCGATCCGCCGGATGGGTGCAAACGCCTGCCCTGGAGAGATGTTGACATGGACGCGCCGGGAATCGACCATCAGGTACCTTTCGTCCGCACTGAGTGCCGCGCGGATTGCCTCCCGGTATCCGCAAGGACGGATCTTGAATTCGGCCAGGGCACTGGGATCCTCGACGATCGTGGCGTGGCAGATGCTATCGATGAGCTTCCGGCCGACGCGGGCGTAGAGCGGAGTCACCAGACCCAACCAAAGGCTCGAAAGGCGCGGCGTCAGAAGCGGGACGGAGATCACGAGCCGTTTGAGACCTCTTTGGCGGGCGTACTCTTGCATGAGTCCCCCGTATGAGACCCTGTCGGCTCCTCCGATTTCGAAAATTCTATTGCTCTTGCCGGGCAAGTCCAAGGCCGCGATCAAGTATGAGAGAAGATCGGCGATGGCGATGGGCTGAGCCGCCACCGAGACCCAGCGTGGCGCAATCATAACCGGCAGCCGTTCCACCAGCGAGCGGATCATTTCAAACGACAGGCTTCCCGATCCGATCACAACCGATGCGCGGAACTCGACGACGGGAACGCCGGTTGACCTCAGAATCCCGCCCACCTCGTGACGGCTGCGCAAGTGTGGAGAGAGCTGGTCCCCCGCGTCTCCAAGGCCGCCAAGATAGATGATTCGCTGGACTCCCGCGTTGCGTGCCGCGTTGGCGAACATCTGCGCGGCAAGCCGGTCGCGCTCCTCAAAATCCTGCGTCGAGCTCATCGAGTGGATCAAGTAGTAGGCCGTTGTGACGCCCGCCAGGGCGGCAGTCAACGCTGCGGAGTCGAGGACGTCGCCTGCGATGACTTGTAGCCCGGTGCCTTCCCTGACCGGGACGGCCTCCGGGCGCCGCGCCAAACATCGCACAGGGTGACCCTGGGCAATGAGAGCGTCCAGCAGTTGCCCGCCGACGTAGCCAGTTGCGCCGGTGATCAATATCCGCGGCGTCACGCGGCCACTTCCTTCTGCCCGCCAAACAAGAGATGAATTTTTTCGCGGCGATACTCAAAGATTTTCTTCACGTCGGACCTCACTATCCAGGCATGAACCAGGAGCCCGAGGATGCCAAAAGGCAACCTGTATCTGACGATATCAACCATCCGGGTTGTTTCGCCGTGTGCCTCAAAGCGGTGCGTGTGATGCCAGAGCCGGTAGGGCCCGGATCTCTGAACGTCCACGAACCGGTGCGGAGCATTCCACTGGCGAATTTCCGTGGTCCATCGAACCGGTAAGCCGTGCAATCGCAGCCGGTAGCGGATGAGGGATCCCCGGGCCAGGGAGGGAGAGTCCACAGAGACGATTCGAAAGCCCAACCAGGGGGGTGTGATCTCTTCGAGGTTTCGCGGGTCGGCGAAGAATGCGAAGACTTCGTCAATCGGGCGCGGGATCCATTGCTCCTGCCGCAGGGTGTGGAACCTCACCATGAACCATACCTCCAGCGGCGGCATTCACCTTCGAGCGCTGGGAGATCCTCCAGCAGCACGGTTTTCCTGCCAAGGTCGGAGAGATCCAGTTCACCAGCCCGGGCTCCGCCAAGCCACAGCTCCGCGGGTTCAGGCATGGCGGCGGCAAGCGCCCTGACTTCGCCGGCGGTGGATTCCTGGATTACCGTGATGCCCAGCAGGATCACGCGCGCCCCCGAGCGGCTCGCGGCCTCGGCGATTTCGTGCGACGGCAGATCCGGGCCGAGATAGATGGGCTCGATGCCGGCCATCGAGGTGAGCATGGCGGAGGCCAGGATGCCGAACTCATGCAGCTCGCCCGCAGGCGTGGCGAAAATCATCCTTGCCGAAGGGCTGCTGGGGCGAATGAGGCGGGCTACGGTACCCAGCAAGTTGCCGAGCATCTGCGAAATCAGGTGTTCTTGTGCAATCGCAAGGGTCCCTTGGTGCCAGCGAATTCCCACTTCTCTCATCAACGGGATAGCAACCTGATACACAAGATCCCGGGGGCTGAGACTGGCCCCCAATCGGCCAAGCTCGTCGGCAGCACTGGCCGGGTCGAACCTCTCGATTGCCGCAAGGACGGGTAGGATCAGGTCTCGCGACGGGGGAGGATCTTGGCTTTCCTCGGAAGACTGCGGCGCAAGAAGGTTCTCCAGTTCCTGATTGGAGAGCGCTGCGACAGTCCCGATGGCATGCCCCTTCTCGACCAACCTCGCGAGGAGACGCAAGCGGTCAACGTCCTCCACTCCGTACTGGCGTCCGCGGTCTGACCGTTCGGGCACAACGACCTTGTAGCGCCGTTCCCAGGCACGAAGCGTGTCCAGACTGAGACCGGTCGCTTTCGCCACGGCTCGAATTGGGTATCGGACGGCCACTGAACTCCATCATAAAATGGAATCTTCAGATTGTCAACTGTTTGTCCTGGACAAATACTTGACAACCGCCAACGATCCGGGCAACAATCATATTGAAGACACCACGTGAAGCGAATTGCCATCATCGGTTCCGGGATCTCGGGCTTGTCAGCCGCTTATTACTTAAGCCGCCGGCACGAGGTCCATTTGTTCGAGCGGGACGCTCGCTTGGGCGGGCATACGCACACAGTCATGGTGGATAGCGAAAAAGGGCGGATCCCTGTGGAAACCGGTTTCATCGTCCACAATGACCTCACCTATCCAAACTTCTGCCGGTTAATGAACGAGTTGGGCGTCGAAACCCAGCCGAGCGACATGTCCTTTGCCGTGACCGCGCTGGGCGGAAGTTTTGAATACTCAAGCCGCGGGTTGGGCGGCTTTTTCGCGCAAAAGAGCAACCTCTTTTCCGGGCGGCACTACACGCTGTTGAGGGAGATCCTGCGCTTCAATCGCGAGGCGCCGAAGGTGCTTGACGATCACGCCGCCGAGGGCAGGACGCTTGGGGAGTTCCTGGATGCCGGGAGATACTCGCCCGTGTTCGCCGAACGATATCTGATTCCGATGGCAGGCGCAGTCTGGTCCATGGCCCCGGAAGCAGTACCGGAGTTCCCGGTGGTGACGCTGATCCGGTTCATGCAAAACCACGGCATGCTGGGGATCAACACTCATCCGAAGTGGAAGGTCATTCGAGGGGGCAGTCATTCTTACCTGGGCCCGATCACGGCGCCGTTTCGGGATCGAATCGTGAAAGACGCAAGGATCACTTCCGTTGAGCGATCGGAGCGCGGCGTGGCGATCCAGTTCCAGGATCAGCCGGCCCGGCTGTTTGACGAAGTGGTGTTTGCGTGCCACGGCGACCAGGTCTTGCCGTTGCTCGCCCATCCCAGCGAGACCGAGCAAACGGTCCTCAGTTGCTTCACAACGACCCGGAACGAAACCTGTCTGCACACGGATTCGTCCCTGCTGCCCAAGCGCGGTGCGGCGCGGGCTTCCTGGAACTACCTTCTCGGCGAAGCGGGCAAGGTGACTGTCACGTATCACATGAACCGATTGCAGTCGCTCCAGACCGAAGAGGACTACTGCGTGACATTGAACGCACACGGCGAACTGGATCGCCGGAAGGTTCTACGGTCGATGACCTATGAGCACCCGCTCTACAATCGTGCGTCAATCCGAGCGCAGGAACGTTGGGGCGAGATCAGCGGAAGACACCACACGCATTACTGCGGCGCATATTGGTTCTATGGCTTTCACGAAGACGGCGTGCGCAGCGGCATACGCGTGGCTGAAGCGCTGGGAGTTTCCTGCTCATGATGCCGGAATGCTTTGTTCCTGAAGCCGGCGTCTATTCAGGCACTCTGAGGCATCGCCGCTTTCGGCCTCGACCTCATGAGTTCACCTACGAAACCTTTATGGCGTTCCTGGACATCGACAGGATTCCGGAGCTCATGGCCCAGTCGCCGTTGACCAGTCACAACCGGTTCAACTGGGCCAGTTTTGACGACCGGGACCATTTCGGCGATCTCAGGCAGTCCCTGCGAGAACGCCTGGCTCAGGACGCCCGGGAGCACGGTGTTGCGTTGGAGAATGGTCCGGTGTTCCTGCTTACAAACCTTCGCTATCTCGGGTACTGCTTCAATCCCATCTCCTTCTATTTTTGCTACGGCCGGGATGGCCGCTTGAGCACGATCCTCGCCGAGGTGAACAGCACGTTTGGCGAAAGCCACAACTACTGGCTTTCGCCGCACAATCGGCAACCCGGCAATGCTCTGCGCTATCAGTGTCCAAAGGCGATGCACGTATCGCCGTTCATGGGCATGAATCTGGCCTACGATTTCGCTTTGACGACGCCCGGCGAGCGGTTCGTGGCGCACATGAAGACGCTCGAGGATTCCCAGCCGATCTTTGACGCCACGCTCGACCTGAGGCACGAGCCGTGGACCTCGCAAGTCCTGATGAGAGCCTTGGCACGTCATCCCTGGATGACGGCGAAGGTGATCACCGCAATTCACTGGGAAGCGTTGCGGCTTTTTCTGAAAGGAGTTCCAGTGTTTACTCGCCCAAGCCGAATGGGATCCGCTGTCGAGGAGGTCACGAAACGCACATGAGCATGCACTTCGCGCGCAGGGCTGTGTTCCGGATGCTCGAGAACCTGCGCCACGGGACTCTCGAAATCGTCTGCCCGGACACGACCTACTCCTTCGGTGAAGGCGACTTGTGCGCATCGATCAGGGTCCATCACGAGCGGTTCTTCTCGCGTGTGCTTTGGGGCGGCGCCGATGCGGCTGGAGATTCCTACATGGATGGGGACTGGTCGTCCCCCGATCCGGTTGCGGCCGTCCGCCTTGCCGTCCGCAATCTTAGGGACCTTGAGGGGGCGAACCCGATCCTTACGCTGGCGAGCCGCTTCTTTGACCGGCTGCGCCACCGGGCGAACCGGAATTCCATAGCCGGCAGCCAGCGAAACATTCACGCACACTACGATCTCAGCAACGCTTTCTTCCGGCTCTTTCTCGATCGCAGCATGGTCTACTCGAGCGCAGTCTATGAGCAGGCCAGTGATTCCCTGGAGAAAGCCCAGAGCGAGAAGCTCGACCGCATATGCCGGAAGCTGCGTCTGGACCCAAGCGACCATGTCCTTGAGATCGGAACCGGCTGGGGCGCTTTCGCACTGCACGCTTCCCGGAACTACGGCTGCAAGGTGACCACGACCACGATCAGCCGGCAGCAATACGACCAAGCCGGCGAGGCTTTCGCCGAGGCTGGTGAAGCGGGGACGAGGATAAGGCTATTGCTGGAGGATTACAGGAACCTGAAGGGGTCGTTCACCAAACTGGTGAGTATTGAGATGTTCGAAGCGGTGGGGCTTGAATACTACGACGCTTTTTTCTCGACCTGCGACCGTTTGCTGACGCCGGACGGTTCGCTGGCGATGCAAACGATCACGATGAACGAGCATCGCTTTGACGCTTACAGCAGACGCAGTGACTGGATTCAAAAGCGCATCTTTCCCGGCGGGCAGTTGGCTTCCGTCCGGGAGATTCTGAATTCGCTCGTGCGTTCGACGCATCTGTCCATGTATCACCTGGAAGATCTCGGGCTGCACTACGCGGCGACGCTAGCGGAATGGCGGCGGCGTTTTCATCAAGAGGGTGGCCAGGTAAGGGCCTTGGGCTTCGACGAATCCTTTTGCCGGATGTGGGACTACTATCTGGCGTCCTGCGAGGGCACATTCCGCGAACGCCACGTGAGCGTCATTCAACTGATGCTGACCAAGAACGGGAACCAGTCGATTCTGTACGGAGAACCATGGCGGCAGGCGGGCACAGTTGCTGTCAGCGGTGCGAGCCTGTGACCCGTTGTTTCCTTGTCCTGGTGTTTCTCTCGCAGCCTTTCCAACCTTTGGTGACCAGCGGGCTCGCTTGAGCCGGGGGGATGAGGCGATGTTCCCGGGGGCGGCGGCGATCCGCCGTTGGGGGCCGATGAACGATGGAGTGCAGGTGTTCCGGATGAACAGGCGGCCCGGGCGGCGAGGCGCACAGCCGGAAGCATCACGGCGATCAAAGCCCTGCTCCTGGGTCTTCAGGTGTTCCCGGCCCGCGGGCGTAATGGAGGGCGGGATAAG
Source organism: Acidobacteriota bacterium (assembly GCA_016870915.1). Classification (GTDB taxonomy): domain Bacteria; phylum Acidobacteriota; class Terriglobia; order Bryobacterales; family Bryobacteraceae; genus VFZY01. The sequence goes on from VFZY01000003.1 coordinate 41,106, forward strand.
CGGAGCAGGAGTTGGGCGATGCCGTAGCCGTGCTGGGAGCCGCGGGTGAGGGGGTTCAGGACGAGAAGGTCGAGGGTGCCGGGCAGGAGTCCGGAGGTAGGGTATGTTGATCGATCCATCGGCCACCAAGGGATCGACGATGCCATCTGGCTCCGGTGGGGGCGGGCTTTGTGGGGCTTCGCGAGGCTACGCTTCGTCGGTTCACGCTTCGCGAGACTACGCTTTGTTGGTTCACGCTTCGCGAGGCTACGCTTCGTTGGTTCACGCTTCGCGAGGCTACGCTTCGTTGGTTCACGCTTCGCGACGCTACGCTTCGTTGGTCCCACGCTTCGCGACGCTACGCTTCGTTGGTCCCACGCTTCGCGACGCTACGCTTCGTCGAAGACGCGGCGCTTGGGATCGACGAACAGCCAGGCGAGGGACGCGGCGACGAACAGCCCGGCCAGGACGTAGAGTGGCGCTGACCAGGAGCCGTACTTCTCAACGATGTAGGAGAAGACCAGCGGGCTTAGGAAGCCGCCCACCTGGCCCGCCGTGTTCATGGTGGCTCCGACGACGCCGGAATGGGGCCCGCCGATATCGATGCAGGTGGCCCAGGCGGCCCCGAGGGTGAACATGATGAAGGTGGCCGACACGGCCAGGAGCACGCCGGCCACTTCGGCATCGGGTGAGGCGATGCCCGCCAGCATCACCAGGCCCGCCACCAGATAGGCCAGGGAGCCGACGCCGGCACGCCCGGCGCGGAGACCGAGCCGGGCCGCCACGCGGTCCGTGGTGATGCCGCCGAACAGATCGCCGGCGACGGCCATGGTGAGCGGCAGTCCGGCGAAGAACGCCTGCCTCATGGAGGTCAGGCCGCGGCCCTTTTCCAGGTACGTGGGCAGCCAGGTGATGTAGAAATAGAACGCGTAGCTGTTGGCGAAGTATTGAATGCAGAGCGGAATGATGTTGCGGTTGCCGAACAGGCGCCCCCAATCGACGCCGGAGTGCACCTCATGGCGGCGGCTGGAAACGATCAACTCGGCTTCGGCGGCATTGACGGAGGCGTGTTCTCCGGGCTCATCACGGAACCAGCGGTACCAGGCATAGGCCCAGAGGAAGCCGATGACGCCGAAGACGACGAACAGGGACCGCCACGGCAGCACGGTGAGCAGCAGAGTCACCAGGATCGGGGTGATGCCGCCCGAAAGATGCGCGCCCATGAAGAACACGCCCTGCACAGTGCCGCGTTCCCGGGCCGGAATCCAGCGCGAAAACGTCCGGGCCACACAGGGCCAGGCGCCGGCCTCACCGGCCCCGAACAGGAACCGCACGGCCAGCAGTGAGAGGTAGTTGAACGCACCCGCGGTGAGGATGGTAAACACGCTCCACCAGGCGACGATGCGCGCCAGGACGCGCCGGGTACCCACACGGTCAGCCCACCAGGCGGTGGGGATTTCGAAGGCGCCGTAGGCCAGTGTGAAGGCGCTGAACACCCAGCTCATCTGGGTCATGGAGAGCCCGAGGTCGCGCATGATATCGGGGGCCATCTTGGAGATGCACACCCTGTCCAGATACGTGATCATGGCGAGCGACACGGTGAAGGCCACCACGCGGTAGCGGACACGAGTGGGTGCGGCGGCGGAAACGGCGGCCGGTGTCATCGGGCTTCGAATCCGTGAGCGGCCGGGGAGGCCGGAGGCGGCGCGTCTTTGGCCAGTTCACCGGGTTTGAAGCCGTTGCGGCGCTGGGGGCCGCGGACAATTCGCGGCGAGTGGGTATCGCGCGCAAGCATCTGTTCCATCTGTTGAATCGTCTCCTCACGCCGGAAGCGGACGTGGCGGCGCATGGCGGCGTCGGCCTGCAGCGGGTCCGTTTCGATGAGCGCGGCCATGAGGGTACCATGCCAGTTGGCGGGCAGCGGCTCAAAAGCAGTCGCCACGTTGAACAGCCAGTTGAAGACCAGAACGCGGCTGCGCATGATGGCGGTGACCAGTTCGTCGCACTGGCTGCCGCGGGCGAGCGCCAGGTGGAACTCCATGTGTTCGCGTTCGAAGTCCTGGTTGATTTTCTCCCGCTGGCCAGCGCCCGCCAAGGCGGCGCTTTGGTCCAGCCGGACGGCGCGTTCCACCATGTCGCGTTTCTCCACGGGACCGGCCAGTTCCGCGAAAAGGCGCGCCGCCTGCGATTCCAGCGCCTCGCGAACCTGATAGTGGCCGCGGATTTCGGAGCCGGTGGGGATGCGAACCCGTGTACCGACGCGGGGCATGCTCTCGACCAGCCCTTCGTTTTCCAGTTGCTGGAGCGCCTCGGCCACGGGGATGAGGCTCATGCCGAACTCACCGGCCAATCGCCGGCGGGAGAGGGGACCGCCCAGCGGGTAGGCTCCCGTGAGGATTCCCTTGCGGATGCGCTCATAGGCGGTGGCGCTGAGTGTATCTTGTTGTCTTGCCGTGGCCATTGTCAACCCGTCACCCCGGCCCCCGTCACCAGTTCATCCATGGAGTAGCGACAAGTGTATCGCACCGGGCCGCGCTTTGGAAATGATCCGGCCGACGGGGGCGGGGGATGGATGTCTAGAGCCGCGGGGAACGGGTCATTCAATTCTGAAGAAGTGGTGCGGACGAGAGGACTTGAACCTCCACGGGATTGCTCCCGCTAGCACCTCAAGCTAGTGCGTCTGCCAATTCCGCCACGTCCGCTTAGGAGTGATGCACTACTTCTTCTGCGCGGGAGCCGCGGGCGCCGGCTGTTGCTGCGGCTGGCCACCCTGAGGTTGCGACCCCTTCTGTTGGTTGAAATCAAGATTGACCGAGTTCGGATCGGTTGGCTTCGGCGGCAATGTGCTGGGCGCCGCACCGCCCTTGGCCGGAGCCGTGGACGATTTTTCAAGCGCCGAGCCCACCGCGCTGCCACCACCGGAACCCGCGTTCCGGGTGGCGAGCACCGACAACCCAAGCGACGTAACCATGAACAGAATGGCCGACGCCGTGGTCGCCTTGGTGAGCACTGTCGCCGCCGCCCGCGGACCGAACGTGGTCTGCGAACCCATGCCGCCGAACGCACCCGCGATATCCGCCGCCTTGCCGCTCTGCAGCAAGACCACGATGATCAGAAACAGGCACACCAGCACATGAACGATGGTCAACAGGATCAACATGATTCAACCTGCCTGGGACGGTGCCTTAAGCAGGCGTGTCCCGACTTTAATGAGTATACCCTATTTGTAGGCCGAGATGCCCGTGACACGCTCACCAATCACCAGCGTGTGGACATGCTCGGTGCCTTCGTAGGTCTTTACCGTCTCAAGATTGCACAGGTGGCGCATCACGGGGTACTCGTCCACGATGCCGTTCGCCCCCAGCAGATCGCGGCTTAGCCGTGCGCACTCCAGCGCCGTGGCCACATTGTTCCGCTTGAGCATGGAGATGTGCGCCGGCTCCAGCTTGCCCTGGTCCTTGAGCCGCCCGGTGTGGACGGCGAGAAGCTGAGCCTTGGTGATTTCGGTGATCATCCACGCCAATTTTTCCTGCACCAGCTGGTGACTGGCGATGGGCTTGCCGTCGAACTGCTTCCGGAGAATGGTGTACTGTCGCGCCGTCTCGTAGCAATCCATGGCCGCGCCGACTGCGCCCCAGCCGATGCCGAACCGCGCCTGCGAGAGGCAGCCGAGAGGCCCCTTCAGCCCTTGCGCCCCCGGCAGCATGGCCGATTCCGGCAGGCGGCAACCGGTCATCGTCAGGCTGGATGTGACCGAGGCGCGCATGGAGAGCTTCCCGTGGATGTCCGAGGCCGCAAACCCCGGCGTGCCCCGTTCGATGAGGAAGCCGCGAATCCCCTGGTCCGTGCGGGCCCATACCACGGCCACGTCGGCCACGGAGCCGTTTGTGATCCAGGTCTTTTCGCCGTCGATCACCCACTCATCGCCCTCGCGGTGCGCCCGGGTCAGCATCCCGGCCGGGTTTGACCCGAATCCGGGCTCCGTGAGGCCGAAACAGCCGGTCGCCGCGCCGGATTGCAGCCTGGGCAGCCACCGTTCGCGCTGCTCCGGACTTCCGTACGCCAGGATGGGGTACATCACCAGGGCCCCTTGCACGGAGACGAAGCTGCGGATGCCGGAGTCGCAGCGTTCCAACTCCTGCATCACCAGGCCGTACTCGACGTTGGACATCCCGGCGCAGCCATAGCCTTCGAGATTCGCGCCCAGGTAGCCCATTTTGCCGAGTTCCGGCACGATTTCATGAGGAAAGCGGCCCTCCCGCCAGCATTCGCGAATGATCGGCATCAGGCGGCCCGCCACGAACTGGCGGGTGGACTGGCGTACCAGCAGTTCCTCGGGGGTGAACAGGGAGTCGATGTGCAGGTAGTCGACTCCATTGAACGAAACGGCCATATACCTCCATCTTATCCTGCGAATTTTGCCGGGCCGGGCGCACTCTACTTTATAGGGCTACCCGATGCGATGGATGGCAACGATCTTGGCGGTCTGTGCCGGGGCGCAGACACCCCAGCCGGGCGAAAGCGAACTCAACCAGGCCTACGCCGAGCTGCGCGCCAAGCGCTACGACCAGGCGATCGCACTGTTTCGCAAGGGGTTAGCCTTGCGGCCGGGCTCGGCTGCGGTGCGGAAAGATCTGGCGTATACGCTGCTGAAGACAGGAGAAACCGAGGCGGCCCGGGATCAGTTTGGCGACGCCATGCGTCTGGATCCGGGCGATATCCACGTGGCTTTGGAGTATGCGTTCCTGTGCCATGAAACGCGGCGCACGGCGGAAGCGAGATCCGTGTTTGCGCGGGTGCGGAGTGCGGCCAAGGCGGATGCCAAGGCTCGCGAGACGGCAGAAAGGGCGCTTGGGAGCATTGATGGCGAGTTGACGGAAGGGATCGCCCGTTGGCAGGGAGTGGTGGCGCAGTCGCCCGATAACTTCAGCGCTCACGAGGAGTTGGCCCGATTGGCGGAGCAGCGGGGAGAGAATGGCTTGGCGGCGAAGCATTACCGCCGGGCGTGGTCCTTGCGGCCGGGCAAGCGGTCTCTTCTGATCGATTTTGCCCGGGTGGAACAGGGTGAGAGCGCGCGGGTGGCGCTGCTTGCGGCTTCCCGAAGCGCGGACTCGCGATCCGCCGAAACGGCGCTTGATCTGCTGGGGGACCGGTATCCCTATGTGAGCGAGTTCCGGGCGGCGCTGGCCCTGGAACCACGCAACCTGCTGTTGCGGCGGGAGTTGGGCTTCCTGCTGCTGGCCCTGAACAACCCGGCGGCGGCGGAGACGGAGTTCCACACGGTGGTGGAACTGGACCCGGGTGATCTGACGGCTGGGGCGCAGCTGGGCTTCCTCCGTCTGGCGCGCGGGGACCGGGAATCGGCAATTCCCCTGCTCGAAAGGGCCCTGGGGTCGCCGGATGAGGCGCTTCGCGGGCGTGTCAGAGAGGTGCTTGGGGCGGTGCCTGGAAAGCATGGTGCGCCCAAACGAAACTCGGCGGCCCGGACCATGGCGGACAAGAGCTATGCCGCCGGCTTCCTGAACGACGCCCTAAGGCAGTACGCCGCGGCGTACGAAGATGATCCGGCGGATTTCGAAGTGATGCTGCGCATGGGCTGGACGCTGAACATGCTGAAGCGCGATGGCGAGGCGCTGGGCTGGTTTGATAAGGCTCGCCGGAGCCCCGATCAGCGGATCGCCGAGGATGCCGCCCGGGCTTTCCGCAATCTGCGGCCAGCGCTGGCGCGCGTGAGAACATCCACCTGGATGATGCCTTTCTACTCATCGCGTTGGCGCAACGGGTTCAGCTACGGGCAGGTGAAAACGGAGTTCCGGATCGGAAAGCTGCCGCTGCGTCCTTACCTGAGCAGCCGCTTCACGGGTGACACGTTGCGCAGGCGGCGGTTTCCGCAATCGGGCGCGCAGCCTCAGTTTCTTTCCGAGAATGCCGTTGTTCTGGGCGGGGGCATCGCGACCAACTACTGGAAAGGACTGGTGGGTTGGGCGGAGGCTGGACGGTCGCTAGGCTATCTCGATGGCAAGACTCTGCCCGACTATCGCGGCGGCATCGCGTTCGGCAAGGGTTTCGGACGTTTTCTGGGCGGCGAGTCGAACGGAGCGTTCTTCTCGACGAACGCGGATTTGGTCTACGTGAGCCGGTTCGACAACGCGGTGCTGCTTTATTCCCAGAATCGCGCCGGGTACACGGTGAACCGCGGGCTGCGGCTGCAAGTTTACTGGAACGCCAACTGGACCGGGTCCACGCGGCGCGAATACTGGGCGAACTATGTTGAGACCGGCCCTGGATTCCGTTTCCGCACGGCCAACATGCCGCAGAATCTCCTCTTCTCGGTGGACTATCTCGCCGGTTTCCACACTCAAACCGCGGGGAATCCGGGCGGGCGCCGTTATTTCGATCTCCGGGCGGGGCTTTGGTATGCGTTCACACATTAGCGCGCTGGTTGTGGCGGTTTGGCCCGCCTTGGCGAGCCAGACTTACCGCATTGAGGGCCCGGCGGGGGCATGGCCGGCGATTCTTGAGTCGCTGGGGCTGGTGGACGCGGGTCAAGCGAAGCCCGATATCACGGTGGGACGCGGTGCGGCGGCGCTGCTGAGGATTGTAGTGGGCGAGGCACCGGAGTTTGGCGTTCGGGCAGGTTCGAAGAAGGTTCCGGTGCGCGGGGTTGTGGATCAGCGGATGCCTTCCCTGCAGATTGTCTGGGAGCAGCCGGCCGACCTTCCGGTGTTCGAACTGCCCGCGGGGGCCCGCGTGTTTTCGTACGAAAAGCGGTCCCGCGCCCCGCTTCTGGCTGGAATCCCATCACCGCAGGGGCCCGTGCTCTGGCTGGCCGTGGACCCGGGCAAGCTGGGGTACGAACGGTTCCCTTACCTGCCGCAGGCATTGGCTGACCTGGGCTTTTCGCCGCCGCGGCAGGCCCGCACGCTTTGGGCGTTCTTCGACTCCTCCTACAGGCTCCACGTGGACGTGGACTACTTTGCGCGGAAGTGGCGGCGCGCGGGGATCGCGGCGCTTCATGTGGCCGCGTGGCACTATCATGAGCCGAGCCCGGAGCGCGACGAGTATCTGCGGAAGCTGATCGCAGCTTGCCATCGCCAGGCGATCCAGGTCTACGCTTGGGTGGAACTGCCCCATGTGAGCGAGGAGTTCTGGCGCCTTCATCCCGAATGGCGCGAGCGCACGGCGCAGTTGACGGACGCCCACCTGGACTGGCGCAAGCTAATCAACCTGCAAAACCCGGCGGCTCGCGCGGCCGTGAGCCAAGGATTGACGGAGTTAATCGCGCGTTTCGATTGGGACGGCGTCAATCTGGGCGAGTTGTACTTCGAATCACTCGAAGGTTACGCCAATCCGGCCCGCTTCACTCCCATGAATGGCGATGTGCGGGCGGACTTCCAGAAGAAGCACGGTTTTGACCCGCTGGACCTGTTCCAAGGTTCGCGGAAAGGCGACACGGCGGGAATGCGCCAGTTTCTGGAGTATCGCGCCGCGCTGGCCGGGCGGATGCAGGAAGAGTGGATTGGCGTGGTGGAACTCGCACGGCGCGGGCGGCCGGACCTGGACCTGGTGCTGACCCACATCGACGACCGCTTCGACCCCAACATGCGCGACCTGCTGGGCGCCGATGCCACGCATGCGCTGCCCCTGTTGGAAAAGTACGATTTCACGTTCCTCATTGAGGATCCGGCGACGGTGTGGCACCTGGGTCCCCAGCGTTACCCGGAGATCGCCCGCCGGTACCAGCCTCTCACCCGCCGGCCCGAGCGGCTGGCCATCGACATCAATATCGTGGAGCGCTATCAGATCAGGACGTGTACCCGACGCGCCAGCAGACGGGCGCCGAACTGTTTCAGTTAACTCACCTGGCGTCGGGTGCCTTTGAACGGGTGGCGTTGTACTTTGAAAACTCGATTTTGCCGCCGGACTGGGCGCTCCTGCCCGGGTCGATTGCGCCGGGCCGCGTGGTGGGGAATCGGGTGGAAAGTCCGAAGCCGACGGGTGTCGCATGGAAGGGTGCGGCTCTGGTGGACGGCAAGCCGTGGCCGGTGCAGGACGGGGAGGTGGTATGGCTGCCGGCCGGAAAGCACACGCTGTCACAGGCCCCGGCGGCACCCACGGCGCGGCTGCTTGATTTGAACGCCCAACTGATGGGGGCCAGCGTCACACCCGATGGGATGGAGTTTTCCTACCGGAGCCAGGCGGGGGCGTTGGCGCGATTGGACAGGCAGCCAGAGGAAGTTCTGGTGGACCAGAAAGCGGTCCTGTTGCCGGTGGAACAGGCGGGCGATGCGTGGGTGCTGCGATTGCCGCGCGGAGCGCACTCGGCGCGCATGCGGTTCAGTTCAGCGAAGCCACCTGGTAGTTGAGCGCCACTTCCTCGCCGTCCTTGAGACCGGCGGTGACGGCGACTTCCAGATCGTTGCCCATGCCCAGCTTGATTTCGCGCTTGTCGAAGCCGCCCTTGGCGTTCTTCACGTAGGCCACCTGCTTGCCGGCCTCTTCGCGCACGGCGGCCTTGGGGACCTTGAGCACGTTGTCCGACTTATCCACCAGGATCTGGGCCGAGGCCGACAGGTCCGGGATAAACCGTGCGTCAATCTGATCCACGGCGATTTTCACCGGGATGTTGCGGATGTAGTAGTTCTGCCGGAAGCCGCCGACGGCGAGCGCGCCGATGGAGTGCACCCTGCCGCGATACCTGGCGTCCGGGAAGGCATCCAGGAAGATTTCAGCCTGCTGGCCGATGCGGAACAGGCCGCTCTCCGACTGGTTGATGGTGGCTTCGACCATCATGGTCTTGGGGTTGACTACCTTGAGGATCAACTGGCCGGCGTTCACCTGATCGCCCTGGCCAATCTGGCTGAACTCGCCGCCACGGAAGACCGTCTGGATCACAGCCAGCCCGTCCATGGGAGAAATGATGTGGAACCGCCGCAGGTCGCCAACGTGACGGTTGCGGTGCCGCGTGTGCCGCTCCATGGTGAAGCCCAGAATCCTGACGTCGGCCTCAATGCCGCGCTTTTTGTGGTCAATGTCGGCGAGTGAGGCCTTGTACTGCGCCTCCGCCTCTTCCGCCGCGAGCTTGAGCAGTTCCTGGTCGATCGATGTGCGGAGTTCCGCGGCGCCGGCATCCAGCTTCGCTTTGTCCATTGATGCCTTGTTCTGGCGCACGTTCTGCATCATGTTCTCGACTTCGATATCGAGTTCGGCGCGGCGCTTCCGCATGTCCGCTTCGGCCTGGCCAATCGTGTCGGCAAGGTCATCCACATGGTCCTGGAGGCTCTGACCGTCGATGAGACCGATCTCCTGGTCCTTCTTCACCAGCACGCCGGACTTCGCCAATTCGATGAGCACCATCGGGCGATTGCCTTCCGGCCCCATGATGCGGGGCGCGGTGATGTTGTGGAACTCCCGTGCGGAAGTCTGGCCGGCCACACGCACGGTCCGTTCGATGGTGCCAACGGCCGCCTTGGCGGTCTTCACCAGAAGCGCCTGCGCGGCCTGCTTCTGGGCCAGTTGGCTCGCCTCCTGCTGCTGCGTCCAGAAGTAGTACGCGCCTGCCGCCATGGCCCCCAGCACCAGCAGGCCGATCAACCGGTTCAGGGTCCTGCGCGGGGGCGGCGGAGCGACCACCGGCCGCGGCGCCGGGGACTGGGGCTGTACCGGCGAGGGATTCGGATTGATGATTGCCGACATTCGATTACACCTCTGGCTCAGGTTCCATCTTCTCCAGCATACAAGAACCCATTGGTAAAGGCGACGGTATTGACTGGCAGGTTACGCCCCGGCCTGAACATCCGCTATACTCCCTGCTTGCCCCCGTCTCCACGCATCTGGCAGGACCCCAAATGGCTGAGCCTAGCCGCCGCCTTCTTCGGCTTCCTGCTGGACGCCATGGACGTTCTGTTGTACGTCTTCGCCATTCAGACGTTAAAGACGGAATTCGGGCTCACCAACGCCCAGGCGGGCCTGGCCAGCGCGGCCACGATGGTGGCCTCGTCGCTGGGGGGTGTGGTGGCGGGTATTGCCTCGGACCGGATTGGCCGCAGGCGCACGCTGATCTACACGATTCTGATCTACTCGGCCGGTTCGGGCGGCACGGCGCTGGCGAACGGCCTGGCCGGGCTGATCTTCTGGCGGGCCATTGTGGGGATCGGATTGGGCGGGGAGTGGTCGGCAGGGGCCACGCTGGTGGCCGAAACCTGGCCCAGCCACCTGCGGGCGCGGGCGGTATCGTTCATGCAGTCGGCGTGGGCGTTCGGATACATGGCGGCGGCGGGGCTGGCGGCCTGGATCCTGCCGCGCTGGGGGTGGCGTTGGCTCTTCCTGGCCGGCGTGCTTCCAGCGCTCCTGACGCTGCTGATCCGGGCGAAGGTGCCTGAGCCGGAGATCTGGCGTCGCCGCGCGGGTCCGGCCGCTTCCTGGACCGGCTTGTTCGCGCCGGCACTGCGGAGCCGGACGTTGTTTTCGACGGCGCTGGCAACGGCCGTGCTGTTTGGCTACTGGGGCCTGTTCACGTGGCTTCCCGGGTTCCTGTCGGCTCCGCGAGAGGCGGGTGGCGCGGGGTTCGATATCGTGAAGACCAGCGGCTGGATCGTAGCCATGCAGTGCGGCACCTTCTTCGGCTACAACACGTTCGGCTGGCTGGCGGACCGTTTCGGGCGCCGCCCGGCCTTCTGCTGGTACATGATTGCGGCGGCAACGCTCACGCCGCTCTACGGCACACTGCCCCTGTGGGCCGGCGAGGGGGCCGCCACCGGATTGCTGCTGCTGGGGCCTTTGATCGGCTTTTTCGGCACAGGTTACTTTTCGATTTTCGGGGCGATGCTCGCCGAGTTGTATCCCACCAACATCCGGGGCGCGGGGCAGGGGTTCGCTTACAACGCCGGCCGGGGGCTGGCGGCGTCGGCACCGTATCTGGTGGGAGCGGTGGCGGACCGCAGCGGCCTTGGGCTGGCGTTGACGCTCAACGCGGCGTTCTTCCTGATTGCCGCGGCGCTGGTGTTCCGGCTGCCGGAAACCAGGGCCACAGACCTGGAGACGGTAGACGGGGAGACCGTGGCGTCCTAGGCAAGAGCCGGTCAGCCGGCCTTCTTGCGTCCCCGCTTCCTGGGCGCTTCCGCCCCGTCGGCCGAGGCCCCCTCGGCGCCCTCAGCCCCTGGCTCCGGCGGCGTGCCGCCTTGCGCCAGCACCTGGGCGAACAGTTCCGCCTTCTTGAGATCCTTCTTCGAAGGCGGCGCCTGCTCGTGCCGGTAGTCGTGGTCGCTGTAGCAGATGCGGCAGCGCACCTTGGCGGGCTTCTGTTGGATGATCGAAACGATGGCGTGATTGGTCAGGCGGCGGCACTTGACGCAAAAGTCGTCAATCACATCCCCGAGTCTGAGTTCCAACGTAAAGTTCACTTTATGTTTTAAGAAGTATATCCGAAAACGTTCCCCGTGCGAAGAGGATTTTACTCCGCCTTCACCTGGACGCCGGTGATCTCTTCCAGCACCTTGATCGTTGAGCAGATGTCGTCATCGCCATAGCCCCTGGCGATGGTTGCCCGGAAGATCTGCTGGGTGAGCGAGGTGAGCGGCAGCGGGACGTCGAGTTCGCGCCCGGAATCGAGCATGAGGCCGATATCCTTGTGCATCCAGCGCACCGAGAAGTTGGTGGAGAAGTCGCGGCGGAAGACGTAGGGCGCTTTGAAGGCGATGAGTCCGCTCTTGGCGGCCGAGTTGTCCAGAATTTCGAGCATCAGTTTCGGGTTGATGCCGGCCTTGGTGGAGAGAACCAGGCCCTCATTGAACGCCTGCATGATGTTCGACAGAATGAGATTCTGGGTCAGCTTGGCGTTGAGTCCCATGCCGCTGCCGCCGCAATAATAGAGCAGTTTGCCCATGGGCTCGAACCAGGGTTTCACACGCTCGAAAACTTCCTTGTCACCGCCGATCATGAAGGTGAGCCGGCCACCCTCCGCCCCTGGGCGCGACCCGGTGCATGGGGCATCGAGGAAATGGATCCCCTTGGCGGCCAGTCTGGCGCTCATCGCCCGGCTGGCGGACGGAGCCACGGTGCTGGCATCGACGATCACGGAGCCGGCGGCGGCCCCGGCGGCGACGCCATTGGCCCCCAGGACCACCTCTTCGGACATCGCCGTATCGCCGACGCACAGGAAGCTGCATTCGGCATGCGCCCCCACCTGGGCCGGAGTTTCGCAGAACACCCCACCTTCAGCCGCAGCCAGTTCCTTCGCCTTGGCCGCGGTGTGAGACCAGACCGCCACCTTGTGGCCGGCACGCATCAAATGCCGGGCCATCGGATGGCCCATGATGCCCAGTCCCAGGAAGCCCAAATTCGCCATGCAGAAATCTCCTTACGTGTTGTTGAGTGGAACGGCTATTGTATCAAGGGAGCCGTAGCTACTTCGCCACAGCCGATGGCCCCAGCGCCGGCAGGTGGAAGCGAAAGCCTTCCAGGCCCACCCGTTCGTAGTACGCCGCGGTGTTGTGAGCCACGCCGAGCAGCACCTCGTACTCATGGTTCACGCCGGTCTTCTGGAAGTGCGCATGCAGCACCTCGGAGTCTTCAAACGACACGTCGCGAGTGCCGGCCACCAGCCGGATCCGCTGGCCGTCCAGCCGGAACCGGTTCATTTCGGCCAGCTTGAACGGATCGTGATCGGCGCTATACCACTGCGCCAACCAGGCGATCCACGCCCGGCTCTCCGGCACAATCGCCGGGTAGAGGATCCCGTCGGCGGGCAACGGCCGGTAGGACCCGGCGTACGCCACCACCGAACTGAACAACTCCGGGTGCCGCAACGCCAACTTCAGGGCACCGTTCCCGCCCATGGACATGCCCTCAATCCACCGCGCCCGCCGTTCGCGAATGGTTCGATACGTCTTGTCGATGTGCGGAACCAGATCGCGGATGATGAAGCTCTCCGGCATGATGCGCTGCGGTTCCCAGTCACGATACTCGGAGCGCCGTCCGCCGTTGGGGATCACCATGATCGCCGGGGGAAGCTGTCCGGCCCGAATGGCGGCATCGAATTGCGTGGCGATGGGGAGGCCGCCGTTCTCGTCCCCGCCCGCGCCATGCAGCCAGTAGAGCACCGGAAAACGGTCCTGCGAGGCGGCGTAGGAGGGTGGCAGGTAGACATTGAAACCCACGTCCACTCCCATCGCGGTGCTGGGCAGGGTGTGGTGCGTCACGCCTGGCGGCAGCTTCACCGGCGGATTCACCCATTTGATGTTGAACTCAAGAGGCTTGCGGGGCTCCTGCGCGAGCGCCGCCGCGGCCAGCAGTAACGTGAGCATAGGCTGATTATCGATGATCCGGGGGCACCACGGTACAATGGGCAGTTCATGAAACGGATCCTGTTGGCGGCCTCGGAGTGTCATCCGCTGGCCAAGACCGGCGGTCTGGCCGACGTGGTGGGAGCCCTACCGCCGGAACTGGCGGCTCTGGGCCATGCGGTGGCCATCGTCATGCCTCGCTACCGGCGTATTTCGCTCGAAGGCGCCACGCACGTCTGGGGCAATCTACCGGTCTGGATGCACGACCGCCACTACCGCACGGACATCTTCCGTGTCCATCATCGCGGCGTGCCCGTCTTTCTTGTGGATGCTCCGCAGTTTTTTGACCGGCAGGGCCTCTATGAAGAGCACGGCCAGCCGTTCGCCGACAACCACCTGAGGTTTGCCGTTTTCTCAGAAGCGGTGCTGGGCGTGGCGCGGCATCTGTTCCCGGCCGATGTTCTGCACTGTCATGACTGGCACACGGGTCTGGCTCCGCTCTATTTGAGGCTGCGCTACCCGCATGACCCGGCCCTGACCGGCATGAAGACACTCTTCAGCGTCCACAACATGGAGCACCAGGGCCGCTTTCCACAGCAGTCCCTTTGGGACATGGGCCTGGATGAGCGTTTCTTCAACTCCGGCGCTCTGGAATTCTGGGGCCAGGTGAACCTGATGAAGGCCGGGTTGATCTGGTCCGACGCTATCTCCACCGTCAGCCGCCGCCACGCCTACGAGATGATGGACCCGGACCCGGAATTGAGCTACGGCCTGGATGGCGTGGTGCGCGAGCGTTCCCACCTGTTGACGGGCATCGTGAACGGCGTGGACTACGGGGAGTGGAACCCCGCCACCGATCCGCACATCGCGGCGAACTACACGGCCGGCGACCTGGTGGGCAAGCAGGCCTGTAAGCGCGAACTGCTGGACATCTTCGGGCTGCCGCGAGAGCGCATGAACAGGCCACTGATCGGCATCGTGTCACGCATGGCGCACCAGAAGGGGTTCGATCTTATGGCCCAGGTGATTCAGGAGATCGTCAACCTGGACCCCACGCTGGTGGTTCTGGGCAGCGGCGAGAGCCGCTACGAACAGATGTTCACGTATTTCGCCGGAGCCCGACCACAGCAGATCGGTGCGCGCATCGGCTTCGACAACGCTCTTGCCCACAAGATTGAAGCCGGGGCCGACATGTTCCTGATGCCCAGCCTCTACGAACCCTGCGGCCTGAATCAGATGTACAGCCTGAAATACGGCACGCCGCCGCTGGTGCGAGCCACCGGCGGGCTGGACGACACCATCCGGAAGGAAACCGGTTTCAAGTTCTGGGAAAAGACCGGCCACGCGTTGCTGCTGTGCGTGCAGCATGCGCTGGAACAGTTCCAGGACCGCGACGGCTGGACCGCAATGATGCAGGAGGGCATGCTGGAGGACTTTTCCTGGAGTCGAGCGGCCCCGCACTATTCGGCCCTCTACGAACGCCTCTGAATCCGAAACCCGCCAGCGAACATCCGATAGTTGGGAGATAATGAATTCGAATGGCCAGTGAACATACCCTTACATTTACCGACGGTGGCTGGGAAACCGACGTTCTAAGCTCAGAGCAGCCCGTGCTGGTGGACTTCTGGGCGGAGTGGTGCGGCCCCTGCCGCATGATGTCTCCCGCGCTGGACGCCGTGGCTTCGGACTATGCAGGGCGCGTTCGCGTCGGCAAGCTCAACGTGGATGACAACGGCTCCACGGCCATGAAGTACGGCATTCGAGGCATTCCCGCCCTGCTGCTGTTCAAAGGCGGCCGCGTGGTGGATCAGCGAGTCGGGGCACTGGGCAAGGCCGATCTGGCCAAGATGATCGACGCGCACCTGTAAGCGCGCGCGGCTCCCAGGCAACAGGCGGTAAGACAGACACTGGGTGGGGGCGTGCCAGGACTGTCCGGTGGCTGCCCTGGACTTTGCGGGCCGGCTAACGCCTTTCAAAGACAGCGAGGTATTGGCTTCCGGGAATGTGGTCGGTGCGGCGGACCAGTTTGAAGCCGTTGGCTTCCACTTCCCGCACCACTTCCGGCGCGTCGATGCGGATGTGCTCCAGGGCGCGTCCGTTGGGCATGGACTCCTTGTTCTTGTAGAAGTCGACGATCACCAGCCGCCCGCCTGGCTTCAACGCGCGAAGAATGCCTGCGAGCATCGCCTCCGGGTAGTCGAAATGGTGGTAGGCGTCCAGCGTGAAGATCAGGTCCGCTGACCCGGCCGGCAGCTTGGGATCACGCTCCGTGCCATGCACGAACTCGACATTCGCCAGCTTCGCCGAGGCTGCGGTGGCCCGTGCCTTTTCGAGAAAGTCCGGGAAGATGTCCTGCGCGAAGACCTTGCCTTGAGCGCCCACGGCGCGGCTCAAGTGCGGAAGCAGGTAGCCGGCGCCAGTGCCAAGGTCCGCCACGGCCTGCCCAGGCCTGATCTCAAGCGCCGCGATCAGTTCCTTCGGCTTCTGCCGCACATCGCGATCCTCGGCCAACAGGGTCCTGGCTACGTTGGTCCGCCCCTCGACGGTCCGGTATCCCGCGTTGGCCTTATCCGCCACCTGAGCGGCGGCAAGCCGCGTGATCGCGACGGCAATGGCGATAGAGCGCATGTTCAGACACCTTTCTCAATGGGTAACGCAAGCGGGGGCTCCACCAGAAAATCGAGTCCCTTCATCTCATCCAGCGCCTGGCGGATCGACCGCTCCGTCGCCGGCTCCACCGTGATCACGAACGGCAGGTTCTGCTTGCTGTCGGTGGGCAGTTGCAGCACGGCGTCCAGGCTGATGTTCTTGGCGGCCAGAATCGAGGCCAGCGTGGCGATGATACCGGGACGGTCCGTCACCCGGAAACGCAGGTAGTAAGCGCTTCGCGCATGTTCGATGCCGCAGACCCGGTTCCCTCCCAAGTGGGCGTGCGCGAACGGCGAAACCCGCAGCGGACTGCCGGCGCGAATTTCTCGCGCCACGCGCATCAGGTCACTCACCACGGCGACCCCGGTGGGCGACGGCCCGGCGCCGCGGCCATAGTAGAACGTATCCTGGCCATATTCGCCGCGCACCCAGACGGCGTTATAGGAACCGGTGACTCCGGCCATGATCGCTGTCTTGGGAATGAGCGCCGGGCGCACCGCAAGGAGCAGACCTTCGTCCACGTTGCGTGCCGAGCCGATCAGGCGGATGGTGTGATTCAGACGGTCGGCGTAGTCGAAATCCAGGGGCGTGATCCGGCGGATGCCTTCCTTGAAGATGGCTTCCGGTGAGATCTGCTCGCCGAACGCGAGCGCGGCCAGAATGGCCAGCTTCGAACGAGCATCGCCACCGTCGATGTCGGCGCTCGGGTCCTGCTCGGCGTAGCCCAGGCGCTGGGCTTCGGCCAGCACGTCGCCGAACGCGGTGCCGTTCTTCTCAATCTCGGTGAGGATGTAGTTGCAGGTGCCGTTCAGAATGCCGAACAGGGCCGTGATGCGGTCGCCCGCGATGCCTTCACGCAGTACGTTGTGGATGGGGATGCCGCCCGCCACGCTGGCTTCCATCGCGATGTTGATGCCAGCCGCCGCCGCACGGTCGCAGATGCCGGCGCCGCGCAGTGCCATCAGTTCCTTGTTGGCCGTGACGACGGACTTGCCAGCGCTGATGGCGGTCTCGATGATCGCGGCGGCGTCGGTGGTGCCACCAACGAGTTCGGCCACGATGTCGACGCCGGGATAGGCCACGGCCTCACGCCAATCGCTTGTGCGAAACACCCCGTCGAATGCCGGGGGCAGGGTCTTGCCGGACACGGTGCGGCTGCACAGGGCTTTCACCCTGAGCGGAAAGCCCAACTTTCGGGCAATGCGATCCGCGTTGCCCGCCAGAATTCCAGCAGCGCCCATGCCGACGTTTCCGAGGCCGATCAGGGCCACGTTCACTTCTTGCATGTTCTTTCAGTGTCGCAAGCTGTGGAGGCCGGATTCAACCGGCTATTTGTGGACACTACACCAGGCGAGCGCTCACGACCTGTCGAGCGGCTTTGGGTCCTGCTGACGGGCTTTCTTCCGCCTGCCGCCGGGTCCCCGTACTCGGCCCTCTGGTGCAGTTGCAGGCTGAGTCAACTCAAGCAGCCCTTGGCGAATCACTTGCCGCGACAAACCCGTAGCCTGGGCTGCCAGGACTCCGCCCGTCTACCGCACGCCTTGCACTCTGCCGCCGCTACCAGTCGCCGCGACTTTTCGTCCGGCAAGGCACACAGAGCTTCAAACCGTTGGTGCACGCCCGTAGCGTCTGCCAAGGAGAAATGTTGTTTCTTAACACTGCCTAAGGCCACCCAAGGGCCTCTATGCCAGGATCGCGTCAATCGGCCCCTGCGACTCCTCGATCATGTGCAGCGGGCGGCCGTTCACCTGCACATTCATCTTCTTGTAGTCGAGCCCCATCTGCTTGAGCATCGTCGCCTGCAGATCCGTTACATAGCGCCGGTTCTCAACCGCCTTGTAGCCGATGTCGTCCGTCGCGCCGTAGACCATGCCGCCTTTGACACCACCGCCGGCGATCCAGCACGTGAAGCCGTGCGGGTTGTGATCGCGGCCCACTGTGTTCTGCGAATACGGCGTGCGGCCAAACTCGGTGGCCCAGACCACCATCGTCGAATCCAGCATGCCGCGCTGCTTCAGATCGCGAATGAGTCCGGCGATGGGCTGGTCCGTCTGACGGCACAAAGGCGCGTGGTCAGCGACGTCGTCATGCGAGTCCCACTTGCCGTTGCCGATGCCGCCATGGCAAAGCTGAATGAACCGCACGCCGCGTTCGGCAAGCCGCCGCGCCAGCAGCAACTGGCGTCCGAAATCGTCGGTCTCCCCGCCGCCGATGCCGTAGAGCTTGCGCACATGCTCCGGCTCGCGCGAGAAATCGACGAGTTCCGGCGCGGCCATCTGGAGACGCCCGGCGAGTTCGTAGCCGCGGATCCGCGCGGCCACTTCGCGGTCAAAGGCATGATCTTCGTGGAACTGGCGATTCAACTGATGGAGCGTCTCTACGTGGCGGTCGCGCTCGGCGCGATTCACGCCCGGAGGCAGCTTCAGGTTTTCAAGCGGCGTTTCGCCCGCCATGAACGGCGTGGCCGATTCCTGCGCGCCCAGGTAGCCGCCGCTGATCTGAGGCGGCGCGGCGGGGCGGCCCATATTGACGAACGTCGGCAGGTCTCGATTGGCGGAGCCGAGCGCGTAGCTGATCCACGATCCGATCGCCGGGTACTCGAACGTACGATTGCGGTGCGCAGTGGTCATCTCGCCCACCGCGGGAAAGTGGCCCACCTCATGGCAGTACATGGACCGCAACACAGCGATCTCGTCAATCACGCCGCCGACGTGCGGGTACCACTCGCACACCGGAATGCCGGACTGTCCGTAGCGTGTCCACACCCGAGCGCAGTGCAGCACGGGGCGCAACTGCGGCCGGCCGTTGTTGGAGTTCACCGTCTCCAGCATGCGGCCCGCGTGTTTGTTGTCCTTCGGGTCAAACGTGTCCATCGCGCTGACGCCGCCGCACATGAACAGGAAAATCACGGACTTCACGCGCGCCGGAAAGTGCGCACCGCCGCCAGGTTTGAGGAACAAGGCGGTGCCGTTCTCAGCGGCCCACAGGTAACTCAGTGCAGGCGCCGCTGCACCTGCACTCAAGCGGCGAAGAAAATTGCGGCGGCCTAGAGCGGGATACGTCATGGCAGAAAGACAAACTCACTCAGGTTCAGCAGCATCCAGGCGAAGCGGTCCAGCGTGCCGCCGGAGGCGAGGAACGACAGCGCATGATCGCGCTCGGCATGTGACGGATTGCGGGCGAGCGTGAGTTGATAACCGAGCGCCACCTGCGCCGCTGGTGTAGGCGCGACTTGCAACCGCTCGCCCAACTTGCGCGATGCTTCATGCGTAAGCAGGTTGTTCATCATGAACAACACCTGCGGCGCAGTGACCGTGCGTTGCCGGCGCGCGCACGGCGTGTGTCCGTCTTCGGCATCGAAGGTGGCGAGATACGCAGGCATCATGTTCATTGACCCGTCGGCGCCGCGGCCCATGTAAATGGCGCGCCGCTGCACCCGCGTGTCATAGTGGCCGGTGCGCGCGGCGCTCATCACGCGGCGTTCGAGGATGTCCTCGGCGCGGAACGAGCGGCCGCCCACGGCATCGTCGAGTGTGCCAGCCGCGGCGAGAACCGAGTCGCGAATCGCTTCAGCATCAAGCCGCCGCACAGGGAATTTCCAGAGATAACGGTTGTCGGGGTCGATCTGCTCATTGGCCGCGCGCAAAGCCGGAGTGGCAATGGAGCTGCGCTGATACAGCTCCGACATCACGATCAACTTGTGTAGCGCTTTCATGCTGAACTTGCGCGCGGCGAACTCGCTCGCCAGCCAGTCCAGCAACTCGGCATTCGACGGCGGTTGACCCGTGTTGCCGAAGTCACTGGGCGACGCGGCGAGGCCCTCGCCAAAATGCCATTGCCAGATACGATTCACGGCCACGCGCGCGAACAGTGGATTCTCCGGCGCGGTTAGCCACCCGAGGAACACCTGCCGGCGGTCGGTTGCGCCGTCGAACTTCAGATCCGGCGGCGCAAACGGAAAGCCAGGCGTCACCTCGTCGCCTTTCCGGCTGCGCTCGCCACCTTGGTAGAGATAGCTCTTGCGGCCCACGCGGTCTGCGCTCACCCGCACGCTCCAGAAAGCCGGCAATGCGGGCGGATCGCGACGGAGTTCGGTGAGTCCCTTGCGAATGCCTTCATACTTTTCAATCTCTGGCGGCGTCATCACGTCGCGGTACTTGCGAGCGTCCAGGGAGACCACCGTTTCGTAGTCTTTCACCGTCTTCTTCTCCGCCTCGGTGCGTTCAGCTTCCGGCTTGCGGAACAGCGCCGCGACATCGGGTGGCAGATATCGCAGCCGGTCTTCAGTCAAAGCCTGGTAGTATGGCTGCGTGATGACGTCCATCCGCGCCTGGATGGCCTGCTGATCCGCATTCCACTTGGCCATCACGTCCGGGAATGCCATGATCTGGTCGGCGCTCGCCAGGAGCCGCTTGTCGGGCACCAGCGGGTCGAACAGCGCCTTCATGGCGTAGTAGTCGCGCTGAGAGATCGGATCAAACATGTGGTCATGGCATTTTGCGCATGCCGTTGTCATCGCCAGGAAGGCCGACGATACATTCTCAACCGCCCCGAACCCGATGCCCTCGGCTTTGTCTTCCCCGCCGCTTGCCGAGCGCGACAGAAACGCGGTGGCGAAGAAGTCCTCGGTTTGCGGCGAAAGGTCCCCGGCGATGTGGGCTCGTACGAACTGGTCGTACGGCCGGTCGCGATTGAGCGCAGTGATCACCCAGTCGCGCCAGTGATGGATGCCGGCTTCGTCGACCATTCCGTTGTCAACGTCGGCGTAACCCAGCACGTCCAACCAGTGGCGTGCATAGCGCACGCCGTGCTGCCGGCTGGCGAGCAAGCGGTCCACCACCTTCTCGTACGCGCCCGGCGAAGTGTCCGATAAGAACGCGTCTACGTCAGCCGGCGTGGGAGGCAGGCCGATGAGGTCGAGGTACACCCTCCGCAACAACGTGGTTTTCGAAGCCGCACCGGCCACCGCCAAACCCTTGGCCTTGTGCATCCGCGCCGCCAACTCATCGATGCCCGCCGCGTGAGGACGCACCACAGGTTTCAATGACCACAAAGGCTGGTCCGCCTGCAACACCAGCGGCGCCAGCGCGAGAACCCATGTCAACACTATCAGAAGTTCACTTTCAGTCCTAATTGTACATTTCGCGGCGCGTTGGATTGGCCGGTGAGCTGCGTGTAGGTAGGGCTGGTGATGCCTGTATTCAGGCCACCGAACCACACCCGGTTGAACGTGTTGATCATCTCCACGCGGAATTGCAGCTTGAAGCGTTCCTTGATCGCCGTGTTCTTGATGAAGCCCATGTCCCAGTTGTTGATGGCCGGGTTACGCAGGTGCGTCCAGAAGTACGGCAGGCGGCGCGCGGTAAACGGCGTCATTACCGACATCGACGCGCCGTTGAACCAGTTGGCGACCGTTGGTTTGTCCAGCTTGGGACTCACGCCCGTGGCAATCGCGGCGGGCAACGACACGGCCGCGCCCGTCTGGTAGATGTACATCGCGCTCCACTGCCAGCCGCCGAGTATCTTGCTCGCCACCGCACCGCGGCTCTTGAAGCCGGGCAGTTCATAGATGATGCCCGCGGAGAAGCGGTGCGGGTTGTCGAACTGCCCGATCATCTTCGACGGCGCCGGATCGCTCGGCTCGATGAAACGCAGCGTCTCGATTTGCTTGGAGAACGTGTAGGCAAACTGCGCGCTGGCGCCCGCGCCGAAGCGCTTCACGCCGCTCATCTGCAGCGAGTGGTAGTGGCTCTTGCCCCCCGGCGTGCGGTTGAGGTTGACGTTGCCGAACGACGGATAGGGCTCAAGCAGTTGCGCCACGGTTACTGTCGCGCCGGCTAGCGCGCTGGGTGCCGGAATCAGGCCGAGAAACGGATTCGGCACCCGAGCGTTGAGTCGAGCGCCCAGGCCGTAGTTTTTCTGATCGAACGTGCCCCCCGTGCCGTTCCAGCCGCCATTGATCACCACCCCCGCATCGCCCGCGCCGGTGGAGGCAATCAGGTTCGGCGCGCGCTGGCCCACATAGTTGATCTCCACCTGGAACTCGCGCATCAACTCGTGCTGGAAGCCGAAGCTCCACCGGTCATTGCGGATGTTCTTGCGGTCATAGTCGTACGGTCCCAGCGTCTGACCCAGCAATGTACTGAGTCCGCGCGAAGAGCCCGTCGGTTGCACCAGGCCGTTCGGAAACGGGTTACCAAGCGTGTCGTTCGGCGTCAATCCGCCGTCGAGCGTCGTCACCATGTCGGTCTGCGCCGAAAAGCCCGTGGCGTTGACAAACGGCTGCCACCAACCCGAATAAAAGATGCCGAAGCCGGTGCGCAACACCGTGCGGGGAAAGAGCCGGTAGGCGAGGCCGATTCGGGGCTGCCAGTTGGTCTTGTCGGCGACGACGTTGCGGCGGTTGTCCTTCGTGGCAAAAAACAAGCCTCCGCGAACGCGGAAATTGGCGGCCGTCAGTTCCGGAATCGGGTTGCGCCCGTAGGCAGCCTGCGCGGCGGCTTCAATCGGGTTCGAGACGTTCCGGTTGAAGCCGAAGTTGTTCTGGTCGTAGCGTTCGGTGATGCCCAGCATCAGGTCGTACCGCAGGCCAAGATTGAGCGTCAGCTTCCGCGTGACCTTAAAATCGTCCTGGAAGTACCAGCCGTAGAACGGACTCTGCGGCGCCGTGGCCGCGCGCAGATTCACCTGGCCCGACGCGGCGTACCCCAACAGAAAGCTCGCGACGCCGTTGCCCAGATTGTTGCCGGGCGTGAACGCGTTGGGCTGCGTGAAGGCGCGCGTGAAGTTGTACTCGCCACCCGGCCGCGCCGCGCCCTGCGAGTTGTTCTGCTTCACCTGGCTCTGGAAGCCGAACTTCATGTTGTGGCTGCCCCAGTTCTTCGTCACACCCACGTTGAACGAAAACGTGTTGGTGTGCTCATACCACCGGCCTTCGGACGCGCCGATGTAGTAAATGTCGGCGATGTTCATGCGCGGAAAAATGTTCTGCTGCATGAGGCCCGTCAGGGCGCGTGGAAAGCCGATGGAGGTTTGGTCGAACTCCGGGTGCGCGCCCTGCTGGGTCCAGCGCGTAAAGCCGGCTTGCGCCGTCACGACCATGGACGGACTCAACGTGAACACATCGCTCACCCCGATCGAAGTCTGCGCACGGTTGTTGCCTTCGAGAGCCCCGACGCCGCCTTCGCCGATATCCCACGGCGTGGGCGTACCCGGAAAGCCCTGGTTATGGCTCCAGCGCGCAAACAGGCGGTGGCGGCCGATGTTCGGATCGATGCGCAGCGAGTAGTTCTCGCCGTCATAGGGCGCGGGCACTTCGTTGTAGAAATTGTTGGCGTTGGTATTCAGATCGCCCGGCAGATTGGCTTTGGGGTAACGTGCCAGCACGCTGCGCGCGATGGAGTTGATGCGGCTGGCGGGGATGCGGCCGTTCGGGAAGAGAGCGCGCGCCCCGGCCGGCGTGGTGGTCAACGGGTCGGCGATCTGGAACGGCACGGCGGCCACGTTCAGCGTTTGCGAGAAATCGCCCGCGGCTTGCAGTTCGGTGGGTACCGTGAAGCGATACGCGCGCGGCGTGCGCTGGCGCAGCCCTTCGAAATTGAAGAACCAGAAAACGCGATTCTTCACCACCGGTCCGCCCGCCGTGAGGCCGAATTGATTGAAGCGGAACACTGGACGCCTGGCACCCGCGCGGTTGTTGAAGAAACTGTTCGCATTCAGCTTGTCGTTGCGGAAAAAGTTGTAGACGTTGCCGTGCAGTTCGTTCGTGCCGCCCTTGGTGACGACATTCACGTACATGCCGCCGCCGTGTCCGTATTCGGCGTCCAGCGCGTTGGTGGATACGGTGAACTCGGCCACATCGTCCACGCTCGGAATGTAGGCCACGCGATCGGAGACGTTGCTGAATCGAATCGGTCACCTGCCCGACCTCCAACCGGAAGTCCGCCGTCGAGCGGATGCCGGTGCGCACCGTCAGTTCCTGCACGCCACGCTTGAAACCCGCCTTCTCCACCGACGACTCGTAGCGGCCTGGATTCACCAGCGGAAAGAAGTAGTAGCCGGAGTCGTTGGTCGTCGTGTCGCGGGCAACGCCGGTATCGAGGTTGCGCAGCGTGACCTTGATTGCAGGCAATGCCGCGCCCGACGAGTCGGTGACAGTGCCGTCGACGGTCCCAACGGGGAGAACTTGGGCAAACGAACAAAACGCGGCCAAGAGGGCCCAGGCGAGACGAAGCCTAGCTTGCAGCATGACGGGCAGTATACTACTTTGGCGCCGCGTTTACCGGGCTCCGGCGCTATGATGGCACCATGCCGTCTCGATTCGTGTTCGCCGCCGTCTTCTCTCTGGGCGTTTTCGCCGCTCAGGAGCACCCCCGGCACGAGGATCGCAAGGACGTCAAGCTTCCGAACGGGAAGTCGCAGACAGAAGAGATCCTGAAGGAAGAGCATAAAAAGTCGCTCGAGGACGCCCGAGAACTCATTCGTCTGGCCGAGGAACTTAAGACCGATCTGGACAAGAATGACCGGCACATCGTTTCCGTGGCGATGGTCAAGCGGCTGGAAGAGATGGAGAAGCGGGTAAAGCGCATCCGTGGCCGCCTCACCCGGTATTGACGCCTTAAAGATGGAAGGTGCGCCGGGCACTCCGGTAACGCGATAATACTTGTAATGCTACGAGTTGGTTTCGCAGGCTGGCGGGGCATGGTGGGTTCCGTCCTCCTCCAGCGCATGCGTGAAGAATCGGATTTCGCGGGCATCGAGCCCGTTTTTTTCTCCACGTCGAACGTGGGCGGCCAAGCCCCGGCCGAGGCGGGCGCGGGCGCTGTCCTCCACGACGCTTTCGACATCAAAACGCTTGCGTCGTGCGATGCCGTGGTCTCCTGCCAGGGCGGCGAGTACACGCAACAGGTCTACGCCAAGCTGCGTGAGGCGGGGTGGAGCGGCTACTGGATCGATGCGGCCTCGACGCTGAGGATGGCCAAAGATGCCGTCATCATTCTTGACCCGGTCAACCGCCCGGTCATCGATCAGGCATTAGGCTCAGGCGTCAAGAATTTCATCGGCGCCAATTGCACGGTATCGCTGGCGTTGATGGGCCTGGGTGGGCTCTTCCGCGAAGGCTTGGTTGAGTGGATGTCCACGATGACGTACCAGGCAGCCTCCGGCGCCGGGGCGGCCAAGATGCTTGAACTGATGCAGCAGATGGACCGGCTTACCGGGGCCGCCAATGGGTCCACGCGCCGCGATGCGCTGAGCGTTGAGGAAGTGGTGACGGCGGAGCAGCGCGCGGCCACACTGCCCACGGGGGAGTTTGGGGCGCCGCTGGCCGGCAGCCTGCTGCCCTGGATCGACAAGGAAGTGGACGGCGGGCAGACCAAGGAAGAGTGGAAAGGCGAGGCGGAGACCAACAAGATTCTCGGCTCAGAGAGCACGATCCCCATCGACGGCATCTGCGTCCGGGTGGGCACTCTGCGGTGCCATAGCCAGGCCGTCTGCATCAAACTCAATCGCGATGTCCCGATGGAAGATGTCGAAGCCATTCTGGCATCCACCACGCCTTGGACCAAGGTGGTGGCCAACAACAGGGCCGACACCATTCGCGATCTCACACCCACCGCCGTATCCGGTACACTCACCGTTCCCGTGGGCCGGCTGCACAAGCTCCGTATGGGGCCCGAGTATCTGGGCGCCTTCACTGTCGGCGACCAGTTGCTCTGGGGCGCCGCCGAACCACTGCGCCGGATGGTGCGAATTCTCAGGGAACAGTAGCCGAAAGCCCTTCGATGCAACTCGACAAAGTTTACGAACCCCAGCGGTTTGAGCCGCGCTGGGCCCAATGGTGGATTGAACAGGCCTTGTTCACGGCGGACAACACGTCGGACAAGCCGATGTACTCGCTGGTGATCCCGCCGCCCAACGTCACGGGATCGCTGCACATGGGCCACATGCTGGAGCACACGGAGATCGACGCCAGCATGCGTTGGCGGCGGATGCGTGGAGACAACGTGCTTTGGCTGCCAGGCACGGACCACGCCGGCATCGCGACGCAGATGGTGGTGGAGCGGCAACTGGCGGCCCAGGGGATCCGCCGCCGCGACCTGGGCCGCGACGCTTTCGAACAGAAAGTCTGGGAGTGGAAGGCGGTCTCCGGCGGGGCCATCCTTAACCAGATGAAGACCACCGGCGCTTCCTGTGACTGGTCGCGCGAGCGCTTCACTCTGGACCCGGGTCTGTCACGCGCCGTCCGCGAAACCTTTGTCCGCCTCTACGAGAAAGGGCTGATCTATCGCGGCGAGTACATGGTGAACTGGTGCCCCCGCTGCCTCACAGCCCTGTCGGACCTTGAAGTGGAGCACGAGGACACAGCCAGCCACCTCTGGCACATCCGGTATCCCGTGAAGGGCCAGCCGGACCGCTTCCTCACGGTGGCCACTACGCGTCCCGAAACCATGCTGGGTGATACGGCCGTCGCGCTCAACGCGGCCGATCCGCGCTATCTGGATCTGCACGGCCACGCCGTGATTCTTCCGCTGCTCAACCGCGAAATCCCCATTGTCTGCGACGACATGGCGGACCCCAAGTTCGGAACCGGCGTGGTCAAGGTGACGCCGTCGCACGACCCCAACGACTTTGAATGCGGCAAGCGCCACAACCTGCCTCATGTGAAAGTGATCGGCGAGGAAGGCCGCATCACGGAGGCAGCCGGACCCTATGCGGGGCTGGACCGCTACGAAGCCCGCAAGCGCATCGTGCTTGACCTGGAAGCCGCGGGGCTGCTGGCAAAGACCGAGGATTACACGCTCTCCGCCGGCAAGTGTCAGCGCTGTTCCACCATCGTCGAACCGCTTGTTTCCAAGCAGTGGTTCGCCCGTATGAAGCCGCTTGCCGAGCCCGCCATCCGCGCGGTGGAGGAAGGGCGCACGGTGATCGAGCCCGAGAACTGGCGCCGCGTCTACTTCGAATGGATGCGCAACATCCGCGATTGGTGCGTGTCGCGGCAGCTCTGGTGGGGGCACCGTATTCCGGCGTGGCACTGCCAGGATTGCACCAAGGTCACGGTGGCGCGCACCGACCCGGATACCTGTGTGCACTGCGGGTCGGCACAACTGGTGCGCGACCCGGATGTGCTCGACACATGGTTCAGCAGCGGCCTCTGGCCGTTCTCGACAATGGGATGGCCCGATCAGACGAAGGACCTGGCGGCATTCTATCCCACCAGCCTCATGATCATGGGCTTCGAGATCCTGTTCTTCTGGTGCGCCCGGATGATGATGTTCGGCCTGGAGTGCATGGGCGAGGTTCCATTCCGCCGCGTCTTCATCCACGGCATTGTGCGCGACGCCAAGGGCAAGAAGATGTCGAAGACGCGCGGCAACACGGTGGATCCGCTCGACATCACGTCGAAGTATGGCACCGATGCCGTGCGCATGGCATTGCTGACTAGCGCGGCGCCCGGCACGGACATCCTTTGGACGGAAGACAAACTGCCCAGTTCCCGCGCCTTCGCGAACAAGATCTGGAACGCGGCCCGATTCCTATTCCTGAACATGGAACGCAGCGGTGTGGAGCCCTGCATTCCAGAGCCCCCGGAAGCGATTCAGCTTGAGGACCGCTGGATTCGCACACGCCTCTCCGAGGCTTCCACGCGCATCGCCGCCGCCATCGATACGAATCGTTACCACGACGCCGCGCAGACAGCCTGGCACTTCTTCTGGCACGACTTCTGCGACTGGTACATCGAGATGAAAAAGCCGCGGTTTGTTGAAAACTCCGGCTTGAACAATGACTGGGCCAACTGTCTTCACGTCTTCGAATCGGCGCTCCGCCTGCTGCATCCGCTGATGCCATTCATCACCGAGGAACTGTGGCAGCGCCTGCGCGGCGCCGGCGAGTCCCAGCCTGTCTCCATCGCGCTGGCGCGCTACCCCGAGCCAGCGCTCAACGATCCGGCCGCCGCCGCCGGCATGGAAGCTTTGGAGCGTATCGTCACCGCCATTCGCAACGAACGAGCCGATCGCAAAGTGGACCCGAACAAGCTCATCGACGCCCGGCTCTTCGCCACGGGAGCCACGCGCGACGTGGCCGAAGCGCAGCGCGAGATCATCGGTAAGATCGGCCGGGTGAACCTGGGCTTCCTTGAGACCTCGCCCAACCAGACCGATTTCGCTCTGGAACTGGTGGTGGAGCAGGCGAACGAGGATGCACGGAAGGCTCGTCTGGCCAAAGAGGCGGAGCAGTTGGAGAAGGTAATCGCCAACTCGCGCCGCCAGTTGGGCGACGAGAAGTTCCTGGGCCGCGCCCCAGCGCATATCGTGGAGGGCCTGCGGACGAAGCTGGCCGAGTACGAGCAACAGCTCGACAATCTGCGCAAGACGCTGGGTTAAGCGCCGGCGGGTATGGGCCAACTCGACATCGACAGCGTGCGCCGCCTGCTTCCCGGGCGCGAGATCCAATACTGGCCCTCACTTCCCACCACCATGACCGAAGCGCAGCGCCTTGCCAACGCGGGCGCGCCGCACGGCACCGTGGCCGTTGCCGATGAGCAGACGGCGGGCCAGGGCACGCATGGCAGGACTTGGCATTCGGCACCCGGCGAGGGGCTCTACTGCACGGTGATCCTGCGCCCGAAACTTCCGCCCGACACGCTGCCGGTGGTGACGCTCGCACTGGGTGTGGCCGCGGCCAGCGCGATTGCCGTGGAGACCGGTGTGGCGTGCGATCTCCGCTGGCCGAACGACATCCTGGCGCGCGGCCGCAAGCTGGGGGGCATTCTCACTCAACTCCACGGGGCGGCTATCGTGACCGGCATCGGCATCAATGTCGATCAGGCAGCGTTTCCGGCGGAACTGGCGGAGACCGCCACCTCGCTGCGCATTGAGTCCAGCCGGGAGTCCCGCCGGGCGTCGGGCCGGGGGCAGCGCCGCGAGACGCTGCTGGCCGCACTGCTGACGGCCATCGACGAGCACATCGCACTGCTTGAGCAGCATGGCCGCGACCCGATTCTGCGCGCCTTCGCACGTTCTTCCAGCTACGTGGAAGGCCGCCGCGTCACGGTGACAAGCGGCGACACCAATCTGGTGGGCACCACGGCCGGACTCGATGAGTGCGGGTTTCTGCGCCTGCGTAAGGATAACGGCGAGACCATCCTCATCCTGGCGGGCGGCGTCAGGCCAATATAGAGATATGCTGCTTGCACTGGACGCGGGAAACTCCAACATCACGGTGGGCGTCTTCGACGCCCAGCAACTGATCATGCAGTGGCGCCTGCGAACTATTCATGAACAGACCGCCGACGAATGGGGTATCCTTTTTCGAAATCTCTTTGCGCTCGCCGGGCTCCAACTGGACCGCATTCAGGGCATGGCTATCGCCAGTGTGGTGCCGCCCCTGGAGGAACCGCTGCGCAAAATGGCCCAACGCTACTTTTCACTTGAGCCGCTCTTCCTGACACACGGCATCGACCTGGGCATCTCACTCCGGATCGACAATCCGCGGGAGGCCGGCGCCGACCGTCTGGCCAACGCGGTGGCGGGCTTCCACCTGTACGGCGGCCCTTGTGTGGTGGTGGACCTTGGCACCGCCATTAACTTCGACGTGGTTTCCGCGAAGGGTGAGTTCCTGGGCGGCATCATCTGTCCGGGCATTGGCATGGCAGCGCAGGGGCTCTTTTCGAAGACAGCGCGGCTGCCCCTAGTGGATTTTCGCGAACCCGCGCAGCTCATCGGCGCCAATACGGTGGACTGCATCCAATCCGGCCTGTACTACTCGACGGTTGGCGCCATCGACGGGATCTTCGAGCGTCTGGTGGCGGAACTTGGACCGGGCACGCACTGCGTGGCGACTGGGGGACAGGCCGCGCTCGTGGCCAAGGGTTCACGCTTCATCAAGACGGTGGACGAAGCTCTGACGCTTGAAGGCCTACGCCTGGTTTGGGAGCGCAATCCGCGGGCGGTGCAAGCCGGTGGCTGAGGAGAGCGACAACTGGACCCCGCTCAACTACTTCAACTACTTCACCGAAGTGGAAGAGCACTTTCGGCGCGCCCGCGGCACCGGCTTCTTTCTGCTGTCACCACTGGACTGGGCGCTGATCGAAGGCTGGAAAAACTCCGGCGTCCCCATGGAAGCCGTGCTCCGTGGCGTAGACGCGGCGTTCGAGAAGTGGCGCGCCAACAAGAGCCGATCACGCATCCGCATGATCAATAGCCTGGCCTACTGCACGCAGGCGGTCATGGAAGAGGCTCAGCGCATGGCGGAGGGACGGCCGCCCAGCGCGCCGGCCGAAGCGCCGTTCGCGGAACAGGACCTTCGTGAGTTCCTGCTTCGTAACGCCCGCTCGCTCCAGGCGATAGATGCCTACCGCGCCATTGGGGAATCACTGGCGCAACTCGCCGCAAACACGGCCGAACATCTCACCGCGCTTGAGGCGCTGGAGCAGAACCTCACCGTACTTGAAGAGAAAATGATCGCCATCGCGCGCGCCACGCAGCCCGAATCCGAACTGTTGGCCGCCCGGCGCGATCTGGACACACAACTCCGCCCCTACCGTGGCAAAATGACCGCGGATCAGTTGGGGTTGCTGGAACGCAACTTCCTGGACCGGCGGCTGATCGAGAATGCGGGTCTGCCCCGCTTAAGCCTGTTCTACCTGGGCGTTTGAGTTCGCCACGTCATCCGCAACCCCACGGGCAGTTCCACCTTGCCGCCTCGCACCAGAAAACCGCCCACTCCAGGGGCTTCCTCGGCGGTTACCATCATTTGGCCCGCGCCGCGCATCACCGGTTGATAACCCGTCAACCCGGCGGCCGATTCCAGCCGGCCGTGAAAGTCCCCGGACTTGTTCCCGAACTCGATCGTCTCCATTCTCAGTTCAATCCAAAATCCTTCAAAGCCGCCGTGCCGTTTCTCGATGCGCGCCAGGCGCCCCGTTACTCTCGCTCCCTTCGGCACCAGCAACTGCCCCTTCCGCTTCACGTCCGCCGCCACCAGTGCCGTGACGGGGTCGCCCACGGCGCTCTTGCCGGTTTCGATCTTCGCCGCGAGCGTCGTGTAGACGATCAGCCCTTCCGGAAGTTCCACGCGCTCCACAGCGGGTGGAACTTCCGCCGGAGCCGGCGTTGAATCCGGGTCCCCGAAGGACAGGGTCGACTCGCCTGAATACTGGCGGCAACCGGTCAGGCGTGTCGTGTTCCGGCTCTCATCTCCATTGATGCCGATCATGTGCAACTCGGACCCCTTCGGTAGAAGGTAGTCCCCATCGGCGATGCGCACGCGCGCATACTGCATGGAGTCCTTGGACGACCTGATCTGAATGTGCGCCGGAATGTTCTCCGCGATCACTTCCAGGCTCCGCACATCCAGCGTGTCCGCCTCAACGATGAAAGTGCCGCGATACCCCACTACGGCACTGTTCTCGCCGCTCCTGATGGTGTACCCGCTGCGGAACTGCGGCACGATGTATGAGTATCGCCAAGCCTTCCGTCCGTCGATCTCGGTATCGCCTTCGAACTTGTAGGTTGGTGCGTTCGAGGCAAAGACGCTGCGCGCATGCAGGGCGAAGTTGCCGTTCCCGATGGCTCCGCCGGCCACCATTTTTGTGATCTCCACCTGTTCGAACTTCCGGGCGCCGGGCCAGGAGAACATCTCCTTGCCTTCCACCAGGGCGACCTCCAGCCGCACCACATCGGAAAGCTGGAACTTCTTGGAGGATCCCTGGCGGCGGCTCCGCTCAATGGTCTGCAGGCAGGTGTAGTTCGGCAGCCGCGTCAGGCTCTTCGACATCTCATACTTCACCCGCGAAAGCAGCAAAGTCTCCGGAGCCAGCGGGGACTCCTGGGCCCACAGCGCGGCCACGCCGATGATCAGACCGCCACTGAGAGCACGCGACACCACAACACCGCCATTATAGAACCCGCGGAATGGCGATCCCTTGAGATAATGGCTCCACAACCCATGTCTTTACGCCTTGCCATCTTCCTAGTACCGGCCGTGATTTCGCAGCTTTCAGCCCAGGACGCGCGCGCGCTCTTCAGCACGCACTGCGCGGTCTGCCATGGCGATGGTCACGGAACGGAACGGGGTCCCAATCTGGTGGCGAACCGCAAGGTGCGCGCCGCCGACAATGCGCAACTTCGCGAGATTATTCGCAATGGCGTCACCTCAGCTGGCATGCCGGCGTTCAACAATCTGCCGGGCGCGGCACTTGATCAACTCACGGAGTTGGTACGAGCGTTCAATGCCTCGGCGGCCGATACCGCGGTGCCAGGGGATCGCGCCGCGGGGGAACGGTTCTTCTTCGGCGCGGGCGGCTGCGCCAAGTGCCACATGGCGGGCGGGCGCGGCCGGGCGATCGGTCCCGATCTCTCCGCCGTGGGCCGCAATCACTCTCTGGCTTCGTTGGAAGAGGCGCTACGCAATCCGGCAGCTTCCATCAAGCCGGGCTACGAATTGGTTCGTGTGACGCTTCGATCGGGCGGGCCGCTGCGCGGATTCGCTCGCAATCGCAGCCGGTTCAGCGCCCAGATCCAGGATCTTGAAGGAAAGCTCCATTTGCTGGATGCCAGCGAGATCTCCTCGCTCACCCCCGAGCCCGGTTCTCTGATGGCGCCGGTTCGGTGCTCCCCGGCCGAGTGCGGCAACCTTCTCGCCTATCTGGCGTCTCTGACGGGGCCCGTGGCTGGCAAGCCCGCCCACGCTTTCGCTTCTCCCGCCACCGCACCCAAGCCCGGCGACTGGCCTACCTATCATGGCCTGGCCACGGGCAATCGCCACAGCCCGCTCGCGCAGGTGACGCGTGACAATGTGGGTTCACTACGGCTGGCCTGGCTGTTTCCCATTCGTCACGATGTCATTGAAGCGACTCCCCTTGTGGCGGATGGCGTGATGTACGTCACTGGACCAAACCAGGTCTTCGCCTTGGACGCCCGCAGTGGACGAACCATCTGGCATTATCAGAGGCCCCGGTCCCGCGAAACCCGCGGCGATCCGGCCAAGGGCACGAACCGCGGGGCGGCGGTCGCCGGCGACCGGGTGTTCTTCGTCACCGACAATGCCCATCTCGTCGCGCTGCACCGGCTCACCGGGGAGCCGCTCTGGGAGTCCGTGATACCGGAAGGCATGAAGGGTAGGAACTTCGGCAACACCTCCGCGCCTTTGGCCGTGAACGATCTGGTGATCGCCGGGATCTCGGGTGGCGATCTCGGCATGCGCGGGTTCCTCTCCGCCTACAAGGCGTCAACCGGCGAGCGTATCTGGCGCCTTTGGACCACGCCGCTGCCCGGCGAGCCGTTGTCGGAAACCTGGAGGGGCTCCGCCCTCGCCGATTTCGGCGGCGGTGCGGCTACCTGGATGACCGGCACCTTTGATGCCGAAACGCAAACCCTTTACTGGGGGACGGGCAACCCGTATCCGGCTCTCAACGGCGATGAACGTGGAGGCGATAACCTGTATTCCGATTCCGTGCTCGCGATTGACCCGGCAACGGGCAAGCTCAAGTGGCACTACCAGTTCACGCCGCACGACCTCTACGACTGGGACGCGGGCCAGACGCCGATGATCCTCAACACCACCTTCCGCGGGCATGAGCGGAAGCTGCTGGCCACGGCGAACCGTAACGGCTTTTTCTACGTTTTCGATCGCGTGACCGGGGAACTGCTGCTAGGCGAAAAGTTTGTCGACCGCCTCACGTGGGCTACCGGCATTGGCAAGGATGGACGCCCTATTCTCATACCCGGCCAGGAGCCGACGCGCGACGGCAAGAAGGTTTGCCCCAATATCCTGGGCGGCACCAACTGGCATTCCGTGGCCTTCAACCCCGAAACCCGCCACTTTTATCTGAACGCGCGGGAAGCCTGTGGGATCTATGTGAAACCGCCCAGTTGGAACCCCCGCCCGATTCCCAATGAGCCGGGCCAGATGTTCCTCCGCGCGCTCGACATTGAAACGGGCCGGCGCGTTTGGGAGACGCCTCACCAGGGTCCCGCAGACAGTTGGGGTGGTGTGTTATCCACGGCAGGCGGGCTTGTGTTTTTCGGCGAGGATAGCGGAGCTTTCGCCGCGGCCGACAATCGCGATGGGAAGGTCCTGTGGCAGATCCAGACCAATGCCGCGGCGGAACTTGGGGACGGCCACAGTTGGCGGGCCTCGCCCATGACGTACACGGCAGCGGGCAAGCAATATGTCGCGGTCGCCGCCGGTCCGAATATCCTGGTATTCTCGTTGCCTTGAGCGATCCGGTCAGAGCATCAGATCGGATAGCGCCTGAGCCTTCGCGGCCCTGGTGATGAGGGCTTTGAGTTCGTCCACCGAATCGAGACTCCGCACACGCTCGGCGACAGTTTCCGGGATGCGGCCGAAGCGATCCGAAATGAGGTTCAGGGCTAGTTCCCGCAGAGTGTTGCGCACCCGCTCCTGGCCTTCTTCACGGCCTTGCTCACGGCCTTGGCGGATCCCGATTCGAATCCCCTTCTGCTCCCATCTAATAAAGCGAAATCGGAGCCCGAAAAGCGACAGCGAGGCCGAACTCTTGGGATTCCGGCAATTCGCCAAAGAGAAGTACCGCTCAACTCACCAGCAGCGACCGTCCATAGCCATCGCCAAGCTCCTCAACCCGCGCTCTCAACCTTCTCCGGTGTTCCGCCAGTACCGAAGCAAACTTCGGATCGGTGGCGAGATTCGTCATTTCGCCCGGATCCTTGTCCATGTCGACGAGCATCTCGCGCGGCTCGTTCCCTTCGAATAGCGAGTACTTGTATCTCCGGCTTCGAATTGATCGGGAATCCACGCATTCGATGGCGAGATCCTCGCGCCAGTTGGCCGCCCTTCCTTTTTCCACGAGCGGCCGCACACTCCGCCCCGGAAGTCCCACCGGCGGCGCGATACCGGCGTAATCGCACAAAGTAGGCATGAGGTCGACACACGAGGAAATCAAGTGACGCTTGTCCACGCGGCCGGCTGGCGTGTGGCCGGGCCACGAGACAACGAACGGTACCCGCGCCGACTCCTCGTACGGCAGGCTCTTGTGTTCGAACCCGTGCGCGGAATCCATGTCGCCGTGGTCGCTCGAGAACACCACGACCGTGTTCCGGTCCAGCCCCGTATCCCGCAGCGCTTTGAGCACGGATAGAGGATATTCGGGCGGTCGCCCGTAGCCGCTCCGCGCGCCGAAGCCCCCAAAGCGGCTCCTGCCATGGCCGAAGAAGCAGTCCGTAGAAACCGCCGGCGGCCTTCGTTTCGAATCGTACTCATCGATGAATCTCAGAAAATGATCTTCAGCCCTAACTGAACCTGGCGAGGAGTATTCTCCTGCCCGTTTACGATGCCGAACTGCGGGGTATTATTAATTAGTGCATAAGTAGGTAGGCATCTGGTAAAATGGATCATGCCCAAGCGAGATGCCCGATCTCTTGATCACAAGACCTTGGAAGAGATCCGCATCCGCGCCGTCGAGCGAGTGCAAGCGGGCGAGAGTCCAGAGGTGGTGATCCAGGCACTGGGTTTTGCCCGGGCCTGCATCTACAACTGGCTTGCAGCCTACCGGGCAGGGGGATGGGGAGC